>DASTHP010000249.1:0-2184 GCA_035718125.1 Burkholderiales bacterium
GATGTGCTCCCAGTCGCGCGTGATGTAGTTCGCCTTGTAGGCGTCCATGTAGCTGTAGTCCTTCATCGCGGCGATGTCGGCGCCCGCGGCGAAGGCCTTCTCGTTGCCCGTGATGACGATGCAGCCCACGCCCTCGTCCGCGTCGAACGCATACAGCGCCCTGGCGAGCTCCTGCATCACCTGGGCGTTCAGCGCGTTCATCTGCTTGGGGCGGTTGAGCGTGACGAGGCCGACGCGGCCCTTCTTCTCGGCGAGGATCAGTTCGTAGGTCAAGGCTTTTCTCCCTGGAGTGTCTGGATGGCGTCGGCCGCCGGCTGCACTTTGGCGTAGAGCCCGTTCAACGCGGCGAGGAACGCAGCATGCACCTGCTTGGCGGGCACGCTCTCGCCGCCGTAGCTCAGCGTGCGCGTCGCGCACGCGTCCGCCATCAGCGTCACGCGGTAGCCAAGGTCGGCTGCCTGCCGCACGGTCGCGTCCACGCACATGCTGGTCATCATGCCGGCGACGACGAGATGCTTCACCCCCGCCGCGTCGAGCCGCTGCTGCAGGTCGGTCTTGCGAAAGCTGTTCGGAAAGTTCTTCTCGATCACCGCCTCGCCGGCCGCCGGCTGCACGCCGGCGTGGATCTCAGCGCCCCGCGTCCCGGGAAGAAGGTAGGTCGCCCCGGGGCGCACCGAGCGGTGCTGGATGTGAAACACCGGCAAGCCTTTCGCGCGGAACGCGGCAAGAGCCGCAGCGGCGCGCCCGCAGGCGGCATCCGCGCCCTCGAGCTCCATGGCGCCGCGCGGGAAGTAGTCGTTCTGCAGATCGATGATGAGAAGCGCGGTGTCGCTCATGCCTTTCCTTTTGCCTTTTTCATCTCCGAAAGCGGGACGGAACCCGGGATGTCGATGCGCTTGCGGCCCGGCTCGGGCGCCGTGAGCGCCTCGACCCGCTGCATGGTGGTGGCGCTGCGCTCGGCGAGCTGCTGGTAGAGATGCATGTTGTCCGTCTTCCACTGGATCTCGTCGGCGCTGAGCTCGCGCAGCACGCGCGCGGGAATCCCGGCGGCGAGCGAGCGCGGCGGGATGCGGCTCTCGGCCTTCACGAAGGCAAGCGCGGCTACCATCGCGCCCTCGCCCACTTCCGCGTTGTCGTTCACCACGGCGTTCATGCCGATGAGCGCCCCGCGCCGCACCGCGCAACCGTGCAGCACCGCGCCGTGGCCGATTGTCGCCTCGGCGCCGACCACGGTGTCCTTGCCGGGAAAGCCGTGCAGCATGCAGGTGTCCTGGATGTTGGCGCCCTCCTCGACCACGATGCGGCCGAAGTCGCCCCGCAGGCAGGCGCACGGGCCGATGAAGGCCCGCGCGCCGACGATGACGTCGCCGATCAGAACTGCACTCTCGTGCACGAACGCGGAGGGGTGCACGACGGGAACGATCCCGTCGATCGCGTAAACCTTGGGCATGGGGCCGATTTTAGCTAAGCTTTGCCCATGCCCTCCGTCCTCGTTTCGACCGATGCGGGCGTCATGACCATGACGCTCAACCGCCCCGAGAAACTGAACGCCTTCATCAGCGAGATGCACGGCCTGCTGCGCGAGGCGCTCTCGCAGGCCGAGCAGGACGAATCGATCCGCGCGGTGCTGCTCACCGGCGCCGGACGCGGCTTCTGCGCCGGGCAGGACCTCTCCGAGCGCGACATGAACGACCCGAACCTCGACCTGGGCGGCGGCCTGGAGGCGAACTACAACCCCTTTATCCGGCGCCTGCGTGCGCTTCCCAAGCCCGTGATCTGCGCCGTGAACGGCATCGCCGCGGGCGTAGGCGCGAATCTCGCGCTCGCCTGCGACATCGTGCTCGCCGCGCGCTCGACCTCGTTCCTGCAAGCCTTTGCCAAGATTGCGCTCGTCCCGGACGGCGGCGGCACCTACTGGCTGCCGCGGCTTGCCGGCACCGCGCGCGCGATGGGCATGGCGATGCTCGCCGAACGCGTCTCGGCCGAGGACGCGGAGCGCTGGGGCCTCATCTGGAAGTGCGTGGACGACGCGAAGCTCATGGACGAGGCGAACGCCATGGCGCGCGCGCTCGCCACCGGCCCCACCCACACCTACGGCATGATCAAGAAGGCGATCTACGCCTCCGCCGACAACTCGCTCGATGAGCAGCTCGACCTCGAGCGCGACTTCCAGCGCGAGGTCGG
>DASTHP010000250.1:0-4691 GCA_035718125.1 Burkholderiales bacterium
GCGCTGGTGAAGCACCCGCAGGTGGACATGATTTCCTTCACCGGCTCCACGCGCGCGGGCAAGCGCATCTCGGAGGTCGGCGCGCAGACCGTCAAGCGCATCGCGCTCGAGCTGGGCGGCAAGAGCCCCTCGGTCATTCTGGAAGACGCGGACCTCGCCGCGGCGGTGAAGGGCACGGTGAACGGCTGCTTCCTCAACTCGGGCCAGACCTGCACCGCGCTCACGCGCATGCTGGTGCCCGCCTCGAAATACGAGGAGGCGGCGAAGCTCGCCGTGGAGGCCGCGAAAGCCTTCACGCTCGGCGATCCGCTCGCGGACACCACGCGCCTGGGGCCGCTCTCCTCGCAGATGCAGCTCGAGCGCGTGCGCGGCTACATCAAGAAAGGGGTCGAGGAAGGCGCCGAGCTGCTCACCGGCGGCGCCGACAAGCCCGAGGGCGTGCCGGGCGGCTACTTCGTCAAGCCCACCGTGTTCGGCAAGGTGAAGAACTCGATGACCATCGCGCAGGAAGAGATCTTCGGGCCGGTGCTCTCGATCATTCCCTACAAGGACGAGGACGAGGCGGTGCGCATCGCCAACGACACGCCCTACGGGCTTGCCGGCGCGGTGTGGTCGAAGGACGATGCGCACGCGCAGGCCGTGGCGCGCCGCATCCGCGCGGGGCAGGTGGACGTGAACGGTGGCGCCTTCAACATGAACGCGCCCTTCGGCGGCTTCAAGCAGTCCGGGCACGGCCGCGAGGCCGGCGTCTACGGGCTCGAGGAGTTCCTCGAGTTCAAGAGCCTGCAGTTGAAGGGTTGAGCGTGGCCTGGCTGCTGCTCTTCCTCGCAGGACTACTCGAAGTGGCGTGGGCCGTGGGCCTGAAGTACACCGACGGCTTCACGCGCCCCTGGCCCACGGTGGCGACGCTGGTGGCAATGATCGGCAGCGTGGTGCTGCTGGCCCTTGCCGTGCGCACCTTGCCCTTGGGCACCGCCTACGCGGTGTGGACCGGCATCGGCACGGCGGGCGCGGTGCTGCTCGGCATCGTGCTGTTCCAGGAGCCGGCAACGCTGGCGCGCCTGTTCTTCGTGGGCCTGATCGTCGCCGGCATCGTCGGCCTGAAGCTCGTCACCGCATAGCGCAGTCCGCGGCCGCGGTGCGTCACCGCATGGCGCAGGCGTGCAGCTCCCGGTCGGGCTGCGTCACTGCAGGGCGCGGCTGCGCAGCTCCTGGCTGAAGGGGCAGCGGGGCTTCTGCGCCACGCGCTCCTCGGCGAGCGTGCGCGCGAGTGCCTTGTCGCCCCCGCGCAGCGCCGCTTCGAGCAGGGTGCGAGCGAGCACATCGCGCTGCGCGTTGCTGCCGCCGATGACGCGCGCGGTGTCGCGCACCGGGGCGAGCAGGCTCACCACCTCCGCGTAATCCTCGCGCCCGAACGCCTCGATCGCGCGCACGATGGCAAGACCCGCCTCGCGCGCCATGCGGCCATTGGTGTTGCTCTCGCGCGCCGAGGCCGCCACCGCTTTCAGCAGCGAGGCCGCCTCCTGGCTGCGGCCGGTGGCGACGAACGCCATCATCGCGTGCATGTCGTTGAAGGCGTAGAAGCCGTTCTCGTTGCCCATGCCGTAGCTCGCGGCAAGCTCCTCCCAGCGCTTGCCCACGTCCAGGCGCCGCAGGCGCATGCGCCAAAGCAGCGCCGCTGCATCGAGCATCGTCACGCGAAGTTCGCTGGGCTGCGGCCGGATGCCGGCGTCGTAGATCTCCAGCGCGCGTTGCGGCCGGCCCTGGTCCAAGTGGTAGAGCGCCGTATGCCACCAGTTGTGGAACGCAAAGCCGTTGTCGGCTTGCGCCCAGTTCTTGGTGCGCAGTTCCATGAACTGGATGCCCTCGGACTGGCGCGATTGCATTTCCAGCACGTGCGCCACCGCGTGCTGCGCCCAGCAGTCCTCGGCGTCGTAGTGCAGCGCCGTGTGGCCGGTCTCCTCGGCCTTGGGGTAGGCGCCGTTCTCCTCCAGGCCGAAGGCGTGCATGCCCAGGAGCAGCCCGTAGCTGTCGTCGTCGCGGCTCCAGCCCGGCATCGCGCGCGCGACGCGGTCGCGCAGGCTCTCGCGGTCGGCGAAAAAAAAGTCCGCGATGTGCGCCACCTGCAGCGCGAGCAGGTCGCGCGGGTACTCCGCGAGCAGGTTGCCGAGCTCGTCGCGATGCCGTTGCCAGTCGCCCGCCGCCCACGCCTTGAGCGCACCTGCATGGCGCCGCTCGCGATCGTTCATGGCGCCCTGCAGCGCCTCCAGCCGCGCGACGCTTTCGCGGATGCCCGGCAGCACGCTGCGCTCCCACATGGTGACCTGCGCCTGCGCACGCAGCACGTGCCCCATGGCGAAGTCGGGCTGCGCCGCCAGCGCCTCGTCGATGATCGCCAGCGGATCGCCGCGGTAGATGTTGAGGGCGCGCAGCGCGCGCTCGTAGACCCCGAGGCTCTTCGCGCTCGCGCCGGACACCGTCAATCCTCTTGCGTCGTTCATGTCTTCTTCCGCTGCGTGATCAGCGCGTCCACCGCCACTGTGCGCTGGGGCCCGCAGCGCAGCGGGTTGACGTCCAGCTCCCCGATCTCTCCCGCGAGGTCCGCCGCCAGCTCGGAAACGCGCGCGATGGCGTCGGCGAGTGCGTCCAGGTCTGCCGCCGCGCCGCCTCGGAAACCGGTGAGGAGGCGGTAGCCCCGCAGGCGCGCGAGCATCGCGCGCGCCTGCGCGACCGTCACCGGCGCGATCGCCGCCACCGTATCGTGGATCAGCTCCACCAGCACGCCGCCGGAGCCCACCACCACCACGGGGCCGACCGCCGGGTCGACGCGCGCCCCCGCGATCACCTCTACGCCGGGAATCATCGGCTGCACCAGCACGCCGTGCAGCTCGTGGCCGCGCGCGGCCGCGACGATCTCCGCATAGGCGGGCCGCAGCTCCGCCTCGTTGGCGATCCCCAGGCGCACCACGTCGAGCTCCGTCTTGTGCAGGATGCTCGGCGCTTCCGCCTTCAGCACGACGGGGTAGCGAAGCTCGCGCGCCGCAGCCGCGGCCTCGTCCGCGCTGCGCGCGAGCCGCTCCTCGACCACCGGCACGCCGTAGGCCGCGAGCACGCGCTTGGCTTCGCGCTCGGAAAGCGTCTCGCCCGCCGCTGCCAGCAATGCCCTTGCCGCCTGCGCGGCGCCCGGCGGCGAGCGCCGCGGCGCGGGCTCGTCGCGCCGCTGGGCAAACGCCTGCCACGCGGCGATCGCGGCAAAGCAACGCTCCATCGAGCGGAACAGCGGAATCTTCTCGTCGGCCTCGTAGTCGCCCGAGCCCGGTCCCTGCAGCCATTCGGAGAGCCACACCAGCGCCACGGGCTTGGGCTGCTCGCGCACGAGCGCCGACATCGCCGGCACGCGGTCCTTGGCGGTCTCCATCACGGCCACCGTGCCGGGCACGACGAGCGCGCCGTACTGCGGGTCGGCGAGGAGCGCCCGGCAGCAGGCACCGAACGAATCCGGGTTGTTGAGCACCTGGCCCGTCGGATCGCAGGGATTGCGCGCCGCGCCGAACTCCGGCACCAGCGCGCGCAGCGCGGCGCCCGTGGCCTCCAGCGGCTGCGGCATCGGCACGCCGTGCCGCGCCGCCTTGTCCGCGGCCATGACACCCGCACCGCCCGAGCCGG
The DNA here is from genome assembly GCA_035718125.1 of Burkholderiales bacterium. Lineage (GTDB taxonomy): Bacteria > Pseudomonadota > Gammaproteobacteria > Burkholderiales > SG8-39 > JAABQT01. Next base: position 3,667 of record DASTHP010000250.1, read on the forward strand.
AGATCACCGCCACGCCGGGCGCGAGCGGCCTGCCTGCGGCGGCGAAGAAGCGCGCGTACTCGATGAGGGATTCGTAGTCCTCGACCGCGATGAATCCCGCGCGCTCGAAAAGCGCGCGCCAGGCGACGGCCGAGCCGGCGAGCGAGCCGGTATGCGAGCGCGCGGCCGCCGCGCCATCCTCGCTCGTGCCGAGCTTGTAGACGATTACCGGCTTGCCCGCGCGCCGCGCGCGCTCGCCCGCCTGCAGCATGCGCGTCGCGCTCGCCGCGCCCTCGAACAAGCACGCGATCGCCTTGCAGTCCGGATCCTCCGCCATCGCCGCGGCGAGGTCCGCGACGTCGATGTCCGCGGAGTTGCCGCAGGAAAAGAAGTAGCGGATCCCGGGACCGCGGTCCCAGGCCTGCGCGAGCGAGTAGCCGAGCGCGCCCGACTGGCTCACCACGGCGATGCCGCCCTGCGCGCGCGGCGCGCGCGCGTACTCGGGAATGAAGGAAAGCCCGGCGCCGAGCGCATGGTTCACGATCCCCATGCAGTTGGGCCCGAGCATCGGCATCTTTGCCGCGCGCGCGATTTCGGCAAGGCGCCGCTGCGCACGGCCCGCGTCCTCGCGCGCCATCTCGCCGTAGCCGGAGGCGTAGACGATGACGGAGCCTGCACGCGCCGCAGCCGCTTCCTGGAGCGCCGCCTCCACGCCCTCGCGCGGCACCACCAGCACCACGCAATCGGGAGGTTGCGGCAAGGCGGCCAGCGACGGGTAGCAGGCGCGTTCGCCGATGCGCTCGTACTTGGCGTTCACCGGATACACCGTTCCCTCGTAGCGCGCGAGGTTCTCGAGCGTGCGCATGCCGAAGGAGCCGGCGCGCGGCGAGGCGCCGACGATCGCCACCGAGCGCGGCGCGATCAGCCGCTCCAGTTCGGCGCGCGTGTACGCCGCGCGGGTGTCCGGTGCTAGCATAGCCGGCACAATACCAACGTCATTCCACATGAACGTCAAGCAGCTTTTCGATCTGACCGGGCGCGTGGCG
>DASTHP010000251.1:0-12770 GCA_035718125.1 Burkholderiales bacterium
GCTGACGGCGGCGGATGTCTCGCTGGTGATGCAGGCGGGACTGCGCTCGCTGATCGCCACGGCGCTGCTGCTCGCCTGGGCGCGATGGCGAGGGACGGCGCTGTTCGCGCGCGACGGCACGCTCGCCGCGGGCCTGGGCGCGGGGCTGCTGTTCGGCGGCGAGTTCATCTTCATCTACGGCGGGCTCGAGCACACCGCCGCCTCGCGCATGACGGTGTTCATCTATCTCGCGCCGGTGCTCACCGCGCTGGGGCTGCACTGGCTGGTGCCGGGCGAGAAGCTCGCGCGCCCGCAGTGGGCCGGGGTCCTGGTCGCCTTCGCCGGCATCGCGCTCGCGTTCGGCGACGCCTTTGCCGCGGCGCGCGCCACGCTGCTGGGGGACGCGTTCGGCCTGATCGCGGCGCTGCTTTGGGCGGCGACCACGGTGCTGATCCGCGCCTCGGGCCTGGCGCGCGTCAGCGCCGCGAAAACGCTCTTCTACCAGCTCGCCGTGTCGGCGCCGATGCTGCTGGCGGCGTCCTGGCTGATGGGCGAGAAGGGGGTGGTCACGCTCAGCCCGCTCGCGCTGGCAAGCCTTGCCTACCAGGGCGTGATCGTCGCCTTCGCCAGCTACCTGGTGTGGTTCTGGCTGCTGACGCGCTACCTCGCGGCGCGCCTGTCGGTGTTCTCGTTCCTCACGCCGCTCTTCGGCGTGCTGTTCGGCGTCGCCATCCTCGGCGAGCCGCTCACGCCGGTCTTCGCGGGCGCCGCGCTGTTGGTGGGCGTGGGCATCGTGCTGGTCAACCGGCGCTAGCCTCCGAGGGCGCGCGTGCGGCGCGCCCACTCGCGGCGGGCTCCGGCCCTGCGCCCACGCTCTCACTCCTCAGGAGCCGCTCGAGGTCTTCGCGGCCCTGCTGCTGGAGCGCGATGAGCTGCTTGATCTCTCCCCGGTGCGGGGCCTGCTCGGCGAGCGTTTCCTCGTCGTGGCGCCGGAAGCGCGTCACCACGCGCCGCGCCGCCATCGGGCCGAAGTCGAGCGCACGCAGGGCCGCCTCGGCGGCATCGAGGGCCGAGCCGAAGGTCTCGCGCACCGCGGGTACGCCCATCTCGGCGTATTCGAAGGCGTCGCTGCGGCTGTGCGCGCGCGCAATCAGCTTGAGCAGGGGGTAACGTGCCCGCACCTCGCGCACCAGGCGCAGGCCGGCTTCGTGGTCGTCCAGCGCGACGACGAGCAGGCGCGCTTCCGCGAGACCCGCTTTCTCGAGGACGTCGAGGCGCGTGGCGTCACCGTAGTAGGCCTTGGTGCCGAAGCGGCGCACGAGCTCGATCTGGTTCGGGTCGTGATCGATGAGGGTGGCGCGGATGCGCAGGCCGTTGAGCACGCGCGTCACCACCTGGCCGAAGCGACCGAAGCCGGCGATGAGGACCGGATTGCGTTCCTCCACGGCCTCGGCCTCGCGGGGCGGGGCCGCGGCCAGGCGCGGCGCGATCACGCGCGCATACAGCGCCATGAGCAGCGGCGTGGAGAGCATCGACGCCGCCACCGCGGCGTTGAGGACGTCGAGCACCTCGCGCGGCACGAGGCCGCCGGCAGCGGCGAACAGCACGAAGGCGAACTCGCCGATCTGCGACAGCCCGATCGCGAACACCAGCGCGTCGGCGCGGCTGCACACGCCGAGCCAGCGCGCGATGGGGTAGAGCAGGGCGAGCTTGAGCGCCACCGCCGCGAGCGCGAGGCCGAACACCAGCAGCGGGGCGCGCACGAAGAGCCCCAGATTCACCGACATGCCCACCGCGATGAAGAACAGGCCGAGCAGCAGCCCCTTGAACGGCTCGATGTCCAGCTCGAGCTCGTGGCGGTACTCGGAGTCCGCGAGCAGCACGCCGGCGAGGAAGGCGCCCAGCGCCATGGACAGGCCGGCGGCCTCCATCAGCGAGGCCGCGCCGAGCACCAGCAGCAGCGCCAGGGCGACGAAGATCTCGCGCTGGCCGCTCGCGGCGACCAGCCGCAGCAGCGGCCGCAGCACGAGGCGGCCGCCGACGATCAGCGCGGCGATCAGCAGCACGCCGCGGCCCGCGGCGATCCAATCGAGGCCGCCACGCGTCTCTGCCGGTGCAAGCAGGCCGATGACCAGCAGCAGCGGGATGACGCCGAGGTCCTGGAACAGCGACACCGAGATCGCGGATTGCGCGCCGGGCGAGGCGAGCAGCCCTCGTTCCTGCATGGCGCCGAGCGCAATGGCCGTGGAGGACTGCGCGACGCCCATGCCCGCCACGAGCGCCACCGGCCACGCGAAGCCGAGCCCCAGGCCGATGGCGGCGGTTGCCGCGATGGTGAGCGCGATCTGCGCAGGCCCGAGCACGAAAATCGTTCGCCGCAGCCGCCACAGTCGCTGCGGATTGAGCTCGAGTCCCACGAGAAACAGCAGTAGCACGACGCCGATCTCGCCGAAGCGCAACACCGCCTCCGGCTGCGCGACCAGCGCGAGGCCCCAAGGCCCGATCGCCATGCCCGCGGCGAGAAAGCCGAGCACCGAGCCCAGTCCCAGGCGCTGGAAGACGGGCACGGCGATCACGCCCGCCGCGAGATAGACGAGCGCCTGATAGAGGAATCCGTGTTCGGTCATGCGCTGCTCCGGTGAAAGGGATGCGCGCGGATGCGCGCGGGTCGCGTGCAATAATCGCGTGCGCCATGAGCCCGGTCAACGCGGAACAATACAAGCTCGGCATGCGCAGCCTCGCGCACGCGGTGAGCGTCATCACCGCCGCGCATGGCGGGCATCGCTACGGCATGACCGCCACCGCCGTGTGCTCCGCGACCGCGGAGCCGCCGACGCTGCTCGTGTGCCTCAACAAGGCCTCCGCAACGCACGGCGGCGTGACACGCGCGAAGGCCTTCTGCGTCAACGTGCTGCGCGCCGAGGATTCCGACCTCTCCAATCTATTCAGCGGCGCGCAACCGGGCGAAGGGCGCTTCAAGTCGCGGGAGTGGTCCAAGCTCGCCACCGGCTCGCCGGTGCTGCTGGATGCGCTGGTGTCCTTCGACTGCCGCGTGGTGAAGAAGTTGGCGCACGGCTCGCACACCATCTTCCTCGGCCAGGTGGAGCAGGTGCTGTTCGGCAAGAAGGGCCGGCCGCTGCTGTATTCCGACGGGCAGTACTCGAAGCTCGTGTCGCTCGCGCAGGGCGAGCCGCTGCCCGAGGGCCTGGACTACTGGGGCTTCTGAGTCAGGGCAGGGCGCGCCTGAGCATGTGCCGCTCGCGCGAGGCGAGCAGCGGCACGGATTCGGCGAGGTACTTCTTGAAGTGCGGCGTCTGCTGGTGCGCTTCGAACGCCTTCTCGTCGTCGTAGACCTCGAACAGCATCACCTTGCTGCGGTCTGCGGCGTCCACCAGCACTTCGAACTGACGGCAGCCGGGCTCCTTGCGCGCCTCGCGCGCATTGGCGAGCACGCCCGCCATGAATGCGTCCACGTTCTCCGCCTTGATGCGCAAATTCACCGCCAGGACGAAACTCATCCTCACGCCCCCTTTGCTATAATCCTACCCCTCGCGCCCGTAGCTCAGTTGGATAGAGTACTTGGCTACGAACCAAGGGGTCGTGGGTTCAAATCCTGCCGGGCGCGCCACCTTCCGAAGGCCTTAGCGAGAGCTGGGGCCTTCTTCATCTACTTCGGCGGGAAATGACTCAGTATTCCCGCAACGGCCTTTTGCAGGTCCCCCGAAGCAGCATCGGTCCTGATGGCCCCCGTGGCCAGCCCACGCCAGACCAGCTCCCTGCCGTTGGCACGGGCGACGTTCAGCGTGAGCGCCTGGACCTCATGGCCGTGGCGATCGCTGTAGATGTTCGTACTGGATTCGTAGCTCATCCAGACGAGCAAGGCAGGATTCTCCGCTCGCGCAGTCAGGCCCTTCGCCTGCAACTCCCGATCCGCCAGGAATTGCACGTTCGCCTCCAGCAGCGAGTCCCGCCGATTCGTCGGCTGCGCCTCAGCCCACTGATAGGTGTTTGACGCCGGGAAGCTGAAGCGGGGGTCGTAGGAATACGTGGTGGTCGTGCCGCGTGTGCCGGCGCAGCCGCCGATGGTCACGATTACCAGAATGATGGCGGCTAGCGCCGCAGCGGATCGAAGGATGGTTCGCACGAAATCTCCTTGTCGCGAGCTTGGTTCACGGGCAAATCCACATGCCGCAATTCTACCGTTTGAGGGTGCCCATTTGACTTAACAATCCGCGAATTTCGCCTGCCGCACGACGAACCAAGGGGCCATATGGGTTCAAATCCTGCCGGGCGCGCCGCCTTGCGAAGGCCACAGCGAAAGCCAGGGCCTTTTTCATTGCGTCGCAAAGGAGACCAGAATCTTGCCGGAACGGCCGCTGCGTGCAGCGTGCGCGACCGCTTCCTTGATCTTGCGGATGGGATAGACGGCCTCTACCTCCACCGCGAGGGTGCCGTCCGCCAACTTCGACGCGAGCTCGCGATACAGGGCCGCGATCTGCGCGGGCGGCGTGTCGACAAACCACTTGCGCAGCCAGAAGCCCTGCAGCCGCACGTCGCGAAACACGGTTTCCCGGCCATCGACCATGCACGGCTCGCCGCTCAATATGCCGTAGTTGATCACGGTCCCGCCGTTGCTCACGCAACGGGCGAGGCGTTGTGTGCCCGAGCCCCCCACGGCATCGATGGCGAGTGGCAGGGCGGCTTCGCCACTCGCGGCTCGCACGCGTGCGTCCAGATCGGGACCGTCGGTCAGCACGACGTCGCCGCCGAACGCGCGCAATGGCGCCACGAGCTCTTCACGGCGCACGACATTGAGGGTCTTGACCCCCGCGAGCCGCGCCAGCCGGATCAGGCAATGCCCGACGCCCGAGTTCGCGGCGTTCTGGATGACCCACTGGCCGGGCTTGGGCGCGACGAACTGATGCAGCATCAGGTACGCGGTTGGCGGATTCACCCGTAGCATCGCGAGCTGTTTCGGGTCCACGTCTTCCGGCAGCGCGAAGACGACCTTGGCGGGCGCCTTGAAGCGCTCTCGCCAGCAGCCCGGGCCGGGCAGCAACACGCGGTCGCCCGGCTTCACGTGACGGACGGCCGATCCGGTCTTGGCGATGCGCCCCACGCCTTCCGCGCCCGGGATCATCGGCAGCGGCGGTGGTACCGCACCGTACTTGCCTTCGAGGTTCAGGACGTCGGCGGGGTTGATCGGCACGAACTCGGCCTCGATCGTCACTTCGTCCGCGCCGGGCTCACCCGGATCGGCCAGCTCCACGATCTCGATCACCGTTTCGGGTCGGCCAAACGCGTTGACTTGTGCGGCGAGCATGAGCGTCATCCTTTCAGCGATCTTCGATCGAAGCCATATATTGCCGTGTCTGGCGTGCCCTGCGCGCCGCGCAACCATGCCAGGTCGCGCAGGCTAGTGGCCCGAATTCGCGGCGGCCGAGCGGTGCCATAGCGCGCGGCGCCAGCGGTAGCCGATGGCGAGCGTCGCGGCGAGGCCGAGGCCCGCGTAGATCAGCGTGGTGGCGGAAAAGCCCAGGCCCGCGATGACCGGCCCGGCGGCCACCAGCCCGAGCGGCAGACCCCAGATGGCGAGCATGCGGATGCCCATCACGCGCCCACGCATTTCCTCGCTCGAGGCGCGCAGCATGACGGCGGCGAGCGGCGTCAGGCAGAAGCTTTGCACGAATCCGGTCACGAAGAGCAGCACGAGCGCCACGCCGACGGACAGGATCTGCCCGAAGAGGATGATCGCCACGAACCAGATCGCGCCGCTCAGGAGCATGGTGCGCGCGGCCGGCAGCGGCACGCGGTTGGCGCTCACGACGAGCGACCCGGTCAGCGCGCCGGTCGCGAACGCGCCGGCGAGGTAGCCCAGGCCCGATTGGCCCATGCCGTAGACGTCCTTCGCGACGTAGGGCAGCAGGCCGAGGAAAAAGGGGTAGGCGAGCAGGTTGACCAGGAACGCCATGCTGAAGGCGCCCAGCAAGTCGGGCTTGGTCCAGACATAGTGAACACCCTGCTTGAGTCCGGCGAAGAGCTTCTCGGCTTCGGCTTGCGCTCGTGCGGCGCGCGCGGGCGAGCCCGCGACACCGAGGGACAGCAGGAACGCGCCGACGTAGATCGCGGTCACCACCACGTACGCGGGGCCCATGCCGATGAGCGCGACACCGCCCGTGCCGGTGAGCGCGCCGGCGACCCTGGCCGTGTCGGAGGTGGTGCGCGAGATGCCGAGTGCGCCCATCAGCATCTCGGGGCGCATGGTCTGTCCCACCAGGACGTGCCGCATCGCCATGTCGGACGGCCGCATCAGGCCGGCGATCGCCGCAATCACCAGCACGTGCCATGGCGCGAGCAGATCGGTCAGCGTGAGCGCCGCGAGCGCCGCCGCCAGCAGCGCATAGGCGCCGCGCGTGATGCAGAGCAGCGTGCGCACGCCGATGCGGTCTCCCGCGATGCCGAAGAACGGCGAGAACAGCGACCCGAGCCACGCCAGCGCCGCGACGACCACCAGGAGCTGCACCGAGCCCGTGACCGCGAGCACGTACCAGCCGAGGATCAGCGCCTCCATCTCGAAGGCCCAGGAGGTGGCGAGATCCGCCGGCCATTGGAAACGGAAGCTGCGCACCCGAAACGGGGCGAGGGCGGGCGCGCGCGCGGCCGGCGAAGGCGGTGCCATGGCCGAATGCTACAGGGGGGCGGCGCGCGAACTTCGCCCATGGCTTTCGTGTAAGATCGCGACGCGCGGCAGCCTCTTGATTCGGCGAGCCTTCCGGATCGAGGCGATTGCAGGAGGAGCGATGCACCCTGCGCTTGAAGGCCTGATCATCGGAGCGGCCCTTGCGGCGGTCCTGCTGGGGGCGGAGTACCTGCTCCAGCGCAAGGAAGCGGTGGAGCGCGCGCAGCGGCTCAAGCGCGCGGTGGCGCTCGATGACGAACAGCGCCGGCGCATCTCGACGATGGCGCGCTTCTGCTTCTTCATTCCGCCGGCGTTCGCGGCCGCCTGGTGGTTGATGTTCAGCTGAGTCGCGCGCAGCGCAGCTCGGTCTTCAAGGAGGCAGCATGCATTTCATCGTTCGCGGCGTCTGCGCTGTCCTGGCGGCATTGTGGCTCGGCGCCGCCGTCGCGCAGCAGGCCTACCCGACCAAGTCGATCCGCTTCATCGTCACCTTCCCGCCGGGCGGCAGCTCGGACCTGATCGCGCGCGCGCTGGCGCCGGCGCTTTCGGAGCGGCTGCGCCAGCCGGTGCTGGTGGAGAACCGGCCCGGCGCAGGCGGCAACATCGGCATGGAGTTGGTCGCCAAGGCCGCGCCGGACGGCTACACGATGGGACTGGGCGCCGCCGGGGCGCTGGCGGCGAACGTCAGCCTGTACGCGAAGATGCCGTACGACCCGGTGAAGGACTTCGCGCCGGTCTCCAACGTGGCTTTCGTGCCGTTCTTCCTCATTGCGCATCCGTCGCTCCAGGCGAACAACCTGCAGGAGCTGGTCGCGCTGGCGAACGCCAAGCCCGGCCAGCTGATGCTCGGCTACGGCGGCAACGGCACCGCGATGCATCTCTCGGGCGAGCTGTTCAAGCTGATGGCGAAAGTGCAGCTGGTCAACGTGCCCTACAAAGGCAGCGGCCCCGCCGCCGTCGACACCGTCGCCGGACAGTTGCCGCTCGCGATGGTGGACGTGGCTTCGGCGATCGCGCAGGTGAAGGCGGGGCGCCTCAAGGCGCTCGCCGTCACCTCGCGCACGCGCGTCAGCGCCGCGCCCGACGTCCCGACGTTCGCGGAGTCCGGGCTGCCGGACTACGAGGCCACGGGCTGGTTCGGTGTCGTCATGCCCGCGGGCACGCCCGCCGAGATCGTCGCCCGCATGAATGCGGAGCTGGTGACGGCCCTCAAGCGCCAGGAGATCCGCGAGCGCGTGCTGGCGGCCGGCGCCGAGGCGTCGCCGAGCACGCCCGAGGAGTTCGGCGCGCTGATCCGCGCCGAGATCGTCAAGTGGGGCGAAGTGGTGAGGGCCTCCGGCGCCAAGGTGGACTGAGGGAAGCGCGGAGCGTGGCGCGCCGCGCGCGCAGGATCCCGATCCTGCCATCGCGGGTCACGGTCGAGGGACTCGACCGCGCCCCGCACCGCGCCTTCCTGCACGCGCTCGGGGTCTCCGGCGCGGATCTGGCCAAGCCGTTCGTCGGCGTCGCCTCGACCGACGGCCGCGTCACCCCCTGCAATGCGCTGCTCGGCGAGTTCGCGCGCGCGGCCTGCGCAGGCGTGCGCGAGGCGGGTGGGGTGCCCTTCGATTTCGCATCCGCGTCGGTCGCGGACTCGATGTCCATGAACCATGCCGGCATGCGCTTTTCGCTCGTGTCGCGCGAGATCATCGCCGACGGCGTGGAAGCGGTCGCGCGCGGCCACGCCTACGACGCGCTGGTGACCTTCGCCGGCTGCGACAAGACGCTGCCCGGGATGATGATGGCCATGGTGAGGCTCAACCTGCCCGCCGTCTTCGTCTATGGTGGCGCGGCGCTGCCCGGCCGCTGGCAGGGGCGGGACGTCACGGTCCTCGACACCTACGAGGGCGTCGGCGCGGTGATGGCGGGCGACATGGCGCAGGCGGAGCTGGACCAGCTGGAGGCCGTCTGCCTGCCGACGCTGGGATCGTGCCCGGGACAGTTCACCGCCAATACCATGGCGATGGTGTCGGAGACCCTCGGCCTCGCGCTGCCGGGCAGCGCCACGCTGCCCGCGGTCGCCGAGGGCAGGCTGGACGCGGCGCGCGCGGCCGGTGCTGCCGTGATGCGCATCCTGCGCGAAGGCGGACCGCTGCCGCGCGAGCTGGTGACGCGCAAGAGCATCGAGAACGCCTGCGCCGCGGTGGCCGCCACCGGCGGCTCGACCAACGCAGTGCTGCATATTCCGGCGATCGCGCACGAGGCCGGCATCCGCTTCGACATGGACGACTTCGCGCGCGTGGCGCGGCGCACGCCCCTCATCGCGGACATGAAGCCCGGCGGACGGTTTCTCGCCAAGGACCTGCACGCCGCGGGCGGCGTCTACACGGTGCTCAAGGAGTTGCTGCGTCGCGACGCGTTGCATGGCGACTGCCTGACGCTGTCCGGAAAGTCGCTCGCGCAGGTGCTGGCCGCGCATCCTGCGCCGGATGGCGAAGTGGTGCGCCGCGAGCCGATCTCACCGACCGGCGGCCTGGTGGTGCTCAAGGGCAACCTGTGCCCGGATGGCGGCCTGATCAAGGTCGCGGGTCTGAAGGCGCTCGCCTTCGAGGGGCGCGCGCGCGTCTTCGACAGCGAGGAGGCCTGCGCCGCGCAGGTGCGCGCGCGCAAGATCCGGTCGGGCGACGTGCTCGTCATCCGCTATGAAGGCCCCCGCGGCGGGCCCGGGATGCGCGAGATGCTCGGCGTTACCGCTCTCCTATATGGTCAGGGCATGGGCGAGAAGGTGGCCTTGCTGACCGACGGCCGATTTTCCGGGGCCACGCGCGGCATGATGGTGGGGTACATTTGTCCTGAGGCCGCCGACGGCGGCGCCATCGGGCTGGTGCGCAACGGCGATCGCATTTCGATCGATGCGCGCCGGGGCGAGGCGACGCTGCACGTGAGCAAATCCGAGCTGGCGGCGCGCCGCAGGGCGTGGCGGCTGCCGCGGCGCGCGGCGCTGAGCGGCGCGCTCGAGAAGTATGCGCGGCTGGTGGGTCCGGCAAACCGCGGGGCGATCACGCATTCCGGAGGCAAGCGATGAGCGAGCGGCCGCGCCTGGGCTTCATCGGCCTGGGCCTGATGGGCAGGCCCATGACGCTGCGGCTGCTTGCGGCGGGCTACACGGTCAACGTCTGGAACCGCAGCCGCGAGAAGCTCGCGCCGCTGCTGGAGAAGGGTGCGCGCGCCGCGGATTCGCCGGCTGCGGTCGCGCGCGCGGCCGACATCGTGCTGATGTGCGTCACGGACCAGCGTGCCGCGGAATCGGTGTTGTTCGGGCCCGACGGCATTGCTGCGGGCGGCGCGCCGGGCAAGCTGGTCGTGGATTTTTCCAGCATCGCGCCGGCGTCGGCGCGCGCGTTCGCGGAGCGCCTGGAGCGCGAATGCGCGATGGGCCTGGTGGATGCGCCGGTTTCGGGTGGTACGGTCGGCGCGGAGCAGGGCACGCTTGCGATCATGGCCGGCGGCAAGGCCGAGCACGTCGAGCGCGCGCGTCCGGTGGTCGCGCACCTTGCGCAGCGCTTCACGCGCATGGGCGACGCGGGGGCCGGCCAGGTGACCAAGCTGTGCAACCAGGTCATCGTCGGCTGCCTCTTTCCCGTGATCGCCGAAGCGGTGCGCCTCGCGGAAGCCGCGGGCGTCGACGCGCGCATGCTGCCGGCCGCGCTGAAGGGAGGCTTCGCGGATTCTCTGCCGCTTCAGGTATTTGGCGCGCGCATGGCGGCGCGGCAGTTCGAGCCACCGCTCGGTGCCGTGTCGATCATGTTGAAGGATCTGGAGAATGCGGCGGCAGTGGCGAAGGACAAAGGCGTGCCGCTGCCGATGGCGCGCACTGCAGCGGAACTCTATCGCCTGCTCGACGCGCAAGGCCGCGGCGGCGAGGAGCCGACGGTGCTCGTGGAATTGCTCGCGGGCAAACGCTGACGCGCACGCAGCGCCGCATGCGGCGCTGCAACTTGCGCCGCGACGCTAGCAACCGTGCAATGCGGTGCGCTGCGCATCAATTCCAGTAATGCCGTGATTGCGGCGATGCAGTCAGTTGCGTGTAAGAATTTCTTCTCGGCTGCGCGCAAAAATTTTTATCCGCACGCATTGAATTCGAGTTTCGATGTGATTATGATGCTCGCTCGTTCGCGCAAGGGGAGAGAGCGAGACCATGCGATCCGTCACCAAAGCAGATCTCGTCGAAGCGGCGGCGCGCGCGGGCAACCTCAGCAAGTCGAGCGCCGGCGAAGCGGTGAACGCCGTGTTCGATGCGATCGTGGCCGGTGTGGCGAAAGGCAACCGCGTGACCGTCGTCGGCTTCGGCACCTTCCTGCCGCGCAAGCGGAAGGCGCGCAGCGGGCGCAGCCCGCTGAACGGCAAGGAAATCCGCATCCACTCGAAGACCGTGCCCGCTTTTGCGGCGGGACAGGGGTTCAAGGACCGCGTCGACAACCGCTGAGCACAGGCGGCATCGTGAAGGGCTGCGAGCTTCGGCGCGCAGCCCTTTGTTTTTGCGGACATTGCAAAGCACATTCAGCCTTGGCAGAATCCGTCCCGACATGGACAACGTGCTGATCCTCACCCTGGATAGCCACGGCGTTCCGCACCGCTGGGTCAGTTGGCAGCAGGCCTGCTTCTACTACGCCAAGAACCTGGTCGCCTGGACGCTGGGCGAGCGCACGTTCACGTACCGCGGTGGCATCTCGCGCCTCACGGGCGAGCGCTCCAGCATCACCGCGCACTCGATCATCGCCATCCGCGGCAAGGCGCTGGCGGCCAAGGGCTTCAACCAGGTGCCGCCGCTCAATAACCGCGAGCTGTTCCGGCGCGACCGCCACGTCTGCGCCTACTGCGGCGGCGAGTTCAGCTACTTCCGCCTGACGCGCGACCACATCACGCCGCTGTCGCGCGGCGGCCGGGACACGTGGATGAACGTGGTGACGGCGTGCCGCCACTGCAACGGCAGCAAGCGCAACCGGCTGCCGGAAGAATCCGGGCTGCAGTTGCTGTACGCGCCCTATGTGCCGAACAAGGCGGAATACCTGATCCTCACCAATCGCCGCATCCTCTCCGACCAGATGGAGTTCCTGCGGCAGCACGTCGCCTCGCACTCGCGGCTGGTCGTCGCGCCGGCTTGATCGGAACGGGGAAACCGAGGTTTCCCCGTACCCCTTCCTGAAAGTTGCCGAAGTAGATGCGTGATGCCGGACTTCTGGCGCAATAGCGGTTATCACCTGCTCGAGCGGGATGCCGCCGGCCGCCTGCGCGTGACCGACGACTTCCTGCGCGCCTACTACCTGCGCCCGGAAGTCCACCCCGTGGAGGAGTCCTGCGACGCCGAGCGGCGGCTGCACGCCGCGCTCATGCAGGCGCCGCGCCGCGAAGTGCCGGCGGGCGAGATCGAGGCGCTCGCCGACGCGGATGCGCGCCACAACTACCGCATGCTGCTGAAGTTCCGCGACCGGCTGCTCGCGGCCGGCACGGTAGAAGGCTGCTACATGGGGTTGTTCAAGGGCGCGATCGACGTGCCGCCGCTGTTCATCGCGCAGCTGGTCCATGTGATCCTGCGGAATCTGCTCGAGGGCTGCGACGACCCGCTGCAAGCGCGCGCGGCGGAGCTCTTCTTCCGCGAGCAGAAGGCGACGCTGCAGGACGGGCACGCGCTGCTCGCCGACCTGGAGACGGTGGCGATGCACGCGGCCGGCAGCCGCTACGGCAGCATCGGCAAGCTGATCGTCGAGGCGCAGGGCGCGCTCGGCAAGGTGGACCTGGACGTGCTCGACCGCGCCAATGCCGCCCTCTACTGGGAGCGCGAGTCGCGCCACGACACGGTGATCAGCCTGACCTACGGCCGCGCGGCGCTCGATGCGCTGTGCCGCGTCATCGAGGCGTGGGTGGCGCACTTCCATGGCCTGCGCGTTTCGGTGAAGCCGGTGCGCCGCATCGAGGAGGCGCACTGGGCCTGGCACATCGGCCTGGACGCCGAGTCCACGCAGATCCTCAACGAGCTGTGGTCGGGGGCCCAGGTGGAGCAGGGCCGCATGCGCAACATCCTCGCGCTGTTCGCGCTGCAGTTCGAGGAGCCCGCAGCGATGCGCGCCGACAT
>DASTHP010000252.1:0-2136 GCA_035718125.1 Burkholderiales bacterium
CAGGCGCTTCTTCACCACCTGGTCGGCGAGCGTGGTGAGCTCGCGCAGACCCTGCGCGGCGGAGACCACCGCGACCGAGACGATCGGGAAATCGTCCGGGTTGAAGCGGCTCACCTTGGGCTCCTTGATCTCGTCGCGGAACGTGGGGCGGATCAGCGCCACCTTCTCGCGCACGTCCTGCGCGGCGAGCTTGGGCTCCACCGTCAGGTCGAACTCGACGATCACCACCGAGCGCCCCTCGTAGGAGCGCGAGGACAGCGTCTTGATGCCGCTCACCGTGTTGACCGATTCCTCGATCTTGCGCGTCACCTCCTCCTCGACATTCTCGGGAGAGGCGCCCGGGTACTCGGTCTCGACCACCACCACCGGGAAGCTCACGTCCGGGAACTGCTCCACCGGCAGGCGCGAATACGAGAACACGCCCAGCACCAGCAGCGCGGCCATCATCATGGTCGCGAAGACCGGGTTCTGGATGCTGACGCGCGTGAACCACATGGGCCAGGTCCGCTCTAGCGCGAGGCTTCAGGCTGGGGACCGGCGAGCCGCGCCGCGGTGCCTTCACGCAGCGTGCCGAGGTTGGCGCGCACGATGCGGTCCCCCGGCGCGAGGCCCTCGAGCACCTGCACGCGGTCGATGGCGTCCGCCGGGCCGACTTTCACGGCCCTGCGCTGCACCTTGCCGTCGACCAGGGCGTAGACGATGTTGCGGCCGAGCTCCTCGCGCACCGCGCTCGCGGGTACCACCAGCGCGCCCTCGATGCGCTCCAGGCTCACTGCGCCCTGCGCGAACAGGCCCGCGCGCAGCACGGCCTGCGGGTTGTCGATCACCGCGTAGACGTAGATGGAGCGCGAGCCCGCCACCGTGGCCGGATTGATGCGGTCGATGCGGCCGGCGAAGCGCTGCTCGCCGAAGCCGTCGACGCGAAACGCGACCGGCTGGCCGACCCTCAGCTTGCCGATCTCGGTCGCCGGCACCGCGGCCTCCAGCTGCAGGCGAGAGAGATCGACAACCGTCACCACCTTGCCATCGAGCGCGACGCGCTCGCCGGCCTGCGCATGGCGCAGCGAAACAATGCCCGCGAACGGCGCCACCAGCACCGAGTCGCCGAGCGACTTCTGCGCCAGCACCAGCTCGGCCTCCGCTGCGCGCAGCCTGGCTAGGGCGACGTCGTAGTTGCTTTGCACGTTGTCGAAGGCCGTCTGCGCGATGAAACCCTTCTCGAGAAGGGCCTTCTGCGAGGCGCGATTCTTCGCAGCCCAGTCGAGCTGCGCGCGTGCGGCGCCGACGTCGGCGCGGCGCGCCGCGACGCGCGCCTGCACCTCGGTCTGGTCGATGCGCGCGAGCACCTGCCCCTGCTTGACCGTCTCGCCTTCACGCACCGTGACCGCCACCAGCTCGCCGGCGACCTTGGCCTTCACGGTCGCCTCCGCAAACGGCGCGAGCGACCCGGTGAGCGGCAGCGTGCGCTCCATGGCCAGCGGCTCCACGATGTACAGGTCCTGCTGCGTGAATTCGACCACCGCCTGCGCGCTCGGCGCGGTGGCGGCGGGCTTGCGCTTTACGCCGGCGTAGCCGGCGGCAGCCAGCGCGCCGAGCGCGGCGAGGGCGACCAACCATTTCATCCGGCTGGTCATGGGCTCACGCCGCCTTCGCGCTCAGGCCGCGCTCGAGCACGTCGAGGTGCGATTCGAGGTAGCGCAGCGCGTCGATCTTGTAGGTCGATTGCGGTTCCAGGGCGTTGCGCCACAGCATCAGCTGCAGCATCGGCGCGGCGATCAGCATCGCGGCCTGCTCGGGATCCATGTCGCGGAATTCTCCGCGCGCGATGCCGCGCTTGACGATCGAGGTGAGCACGGCGTGTCCCGGCTCGACGACCTCGGCGAGATAGAAGCGCACCAGCTCGGGGAAATTCCCCGACTCCCCGCACAGCAGCTTCGGGATCCCCGACATGCGCGTCGCGCCGACCTTCTCCCACCAGCCGAGGATCAGCATGCGCAGCAGCGCGAAGCTGCCGCCCGGGAATTGCTCGACGAAGCCCTTCATCTCGGCGATCGGCGAAACCAGGCCTTCGCGCACGACGGCCTTGAAGAGGTCTTCCTTGTTGGCGAAGTAGAGGTAGACCGTCCCTTTCGACAC
>DASTHP010000253.1:0-2893 GCA_035718125.1 Burkholderiales bacterium
CAAGGCCGGCACCTATCCGAAGCAGGATAAGGACGTTCCAGTGATCGGCTACTCGACGCACGTCGTGGTGGCCTGCGACCTGCCGGACAACACCGTCTACCAGATGCTCAAGACCATGGCGGGCAACGTCGGCGGCATGGCAGCGGTGGTCAAGTCGATCGAGGGCATCACGCCCAAGGACATGGCGCTCGACATCGGCGTGCCGTTCCACAAGGGCGCGGCCAGGTTCTACAAGGAAGTCGGGGCGATGTAGCGCCCGGCAGGAAGCGATCCGGACGGGGCGGCGCGGCCGCCCCGTTTTGCATCGGGGGGCACGTTGTCGGAAGAAAAGGCGGCCACGACGCCGTCGCAAACGGCGTTGCGCTGGGTGGTGCTCGGCATCGCGGTGGCGATGTCGCTCTACCATATGTACGTCGCCGGCTTCGGGCCGCCGGAGGCGATGATCTTCCGCGGCACGCACCTGCTGTTCGCCCTGACGCTCGTCTTCCTCCTCTATCCGCTGCGCCCCGGCGCTGCCGCCGGCTGGCGCGTGCTGGACGCCGCGCTGCTGCTCGGCAGTTGGGCCTTCGTGCTCAATATCTTCCTCAACTACAAAGCCTTCACCTACCGGATCATCTACATCGACGAGCTCACGCGCTGGGACATGTTCTATGCAGTGGTCTCGGTGCTCATCGTGCTCGAGGCGACGCGGCGCGTGATCGGCTGGGCGCTGCCGCTCACGGCCATCGCCTTCCTGGTCTACGCGATCGGCTTCACCAACGTGTCGATGCAGAACCTGGCCGAGCAGGTATATCTCTCGCTCGAGGGCATCTTTGGCTCCACGCTCGGCGTCTCGGCTTCCTACGTGATGCTGTTCGTGCTGTTCGGCGCGTTCATGGAGAAGAGCGGCACCGGCCAGTTGTTCATGGATTTCGCCATGTCCATCACCGGGCACTCCGCCGGCGGTCCGGGCAAGGTCGCCGTCGTCAGCTCCTCGCTCTTCGGCACGGTCTCGGGGAGCGCGGTGGCGAACGTCATGGTGGATGGCCCGATCACGATCCCGCTCATGAAGCGCACCGGCTTCCGGCCGCCGTTCGCCGCCGCGGTGGAATCCGTGGCCTCGACCGGCGGGCAATTGATGCCGCCGATCATGGGCGCAGCGGCCTTCGTGATGGCCGAGTTCCTCGCCGTGCCTTACGCGCAGATCACGGTGTGGGCGATCCTGCCCTCGTTCCTCTACTACCTCGCCGTGTTCTTCGCGGTCCATTTCGAGGCCAAGCGCTACAAGCTCGCCGGCGTGCCCAAGTCGGAGCTGCCGGCGTTCGGCAACGTCATGCTGGT
The DNA here is from genome assembly GCA_035718125.1 of Burkholderiales bacterium. Lineage (GTDB taxonomy): Bacteria > Pseudomonadota > Gammaproteobacteria > Burkholderiales > SG8-39 > JAABQT01. The sequence goes on from DASTHP010000253.1 coordinate 1,321, forward strand.
GCGAGGCCACCTGTTCGTGCCGATCCTTGTGGTGCTGGCGGGGCTGCTGCTCGGCTACTCGGCGCCGCTGTGCGCGCTGTGGGGCGCGCTGTCCTGCCTGCCGCTCGCACTGCTGCGCCGCTCGACGCGCGCCGGCATCTCCTGGAAGACGGTGCTCGAGGCGCTCGAGGAAGGCGCCAAGAATACGCTTGCCGTGGCGATGGCCTGCGCCTGCGCGGGCATCGTCATCGGCTGCGTGACCATCACCGGCCTCGGGATCGTGTTCACCCAGATGGTGGTCGCGTTGGCGCAGGATTCGCTGATCCTCGCGCTGATGCTCACCGCGGTGGCCGGCATCATCCTCGGCATGGGCATGCCGACGACCCCCGCCTACATCATGATGGTCGCGCTGCTGGTGCCGGCGGTGATCAAGCTGGGCGCCGTGACCCCCGCGGCGCACATGTTCGCATTCTACTTCGCCATCCTCTCGGCGATCACGCCGCCAGTGGCGCTCGCCGTGTTCGCCGCAGCCGGCCTCGCCAAGGCGAACATGTGGGCCTCGGGCTTCGCCGCGATGCGCGCCGCCGCGCCGGCCTACATCGTGCCGTTCATGTTCGTCTACGAGCCGCGGCTGCTGCTGATCACCAAGGACTGGGCCACGGACTGGCTCTACATCGCCTGGGCGGCAATCTCGGCCTCGGTCGGCGTGGTCGCGCTCGCCGGGGGTCTGTTTGGCTGGTTTCTCGCCTTCGCCACGATGTGGCAGCGCGTACTGCTGGTGGTGGCTGCGCTGTGCCTGATCACGCCCGGCCTGGTCACCGATTCGATCGGCTTCGGCCTGCTCGCGTTGGTAATTGCGGCGCAACTCCTCGCGCGACGTCGCGCGGCAGAAAGCGCGGTGCGCGCCTAGCGCGCGTCGTCGTCGAGCCGGCGCACTTCGCGCTCGACCCGGTATTCCCCCTCGATCACCGTGCCGCTGGCAGTGCCGGCGCCACTTCGAGTGCCGCTCCTCGTTCCGGCTGTGCCGCTCCGTGGCAGATTGCGCGTGCGCCACCACAACCATGCGCCCAGCACCAGCGCAATCGCGCCGGCGACCGCGAGGATCACCGAGGCGAAGACCAGCGCGAGGACGAAGAGGACGACGCCGACGACGGCGCCGGCGATGCGCTGCAGGAGATTCAAGCCGGCGCGCGCTCCCGGACGCTAGTAGGTCCGGGTCGCGGCCGGCGCGCCGGCGACGGCATCCGCGGGCGCCGCTTCCGACTTGTCGAAGTCGATTTCCACCTTCGCGCCGTTCGGGTCGAAGAAGAACAGCTGCCAGGTGCCGTACTCCGGCAGGCGCCGCAGCTCGTAGGCGATGCCCTTGGCCTTGAGCTTCTTCACCGTCCCGGCGAGGTCGCTGCCGTAGAAGGCCATGTGGTCGATCACGCCCTTCACCAGCTGCGACTTCGGCCGGCCCGCGACGACGTGCAGGATCGGGTCCTTGCCCTTGCCACCGTCCGCGTAGAGCCAGGCGCCCGGAAAGCTGAACGGCGGGCGCGCGCCCGGCTTGAGGTTGAGGTGCTCCTCGTAGAACGCCAGCGTCGCCGGCAGG
>DASTHP010000254.1:0-4780 GCA_035718125.1 Burkholderiales bacterium
AAAGTACGCATTGCGATGCAGCAGCTTGCTGATGCTTCGCAATGCATCGTGGTTCTCATGGTGGGTGCTGACGGGATCGAACCGCCGACATTCGCCGTGTAAGAGCGACGCTCTACCAGCTGAGCTAAGCACCCCTCCGGATGCGGGCCTGCCCGCAATTCCAAAGGGGCGCTAGTTTACTGCGTCCTTGAGGGCCTTGCCAGCGCGAAACTTCGGCACGCGAGCCGCCGGAATCTGCAGGGCGGCGCCGGTCTTGGGATTGCGCCCGGTGCGCGCTGCACGCTTGCCGACGTAGAACGAGCCGAAACCCACCAGCGTCACCATCTGCCCCTTCTTCAGGCTGGACTTCACCGCGCCGACCAGCGCATCGACCGCGCGCTCCGCCGCGAGCTTGGAGATCTCCGCCGACTGCGCGATGTGCTCGATGACATCCGCTTTGTTCACCGTGCCTCCCGCCGCTCAATGCTTGACCGCGGCCGGCGTGCCGGTCTTGCTCTCCGCCGGCGGCAGCGGCGCGCCCTCGGCGGCCGCGGGCAGCGGCTCGGGCTGGCGCTCGAGCGCCACCTCCAGCACCTTGTCGATCCACTTCACCGGGATGATCTCGAGCTTGTTCTTGACGTTGTCCGGGATCTCGGCGAGATCCTTGACGTTCTCGTCCGGGATCAGCACCGTCTTGATGCCGCCGCGGTGCGCCGCCAGCAGCTTCTCCTTCAGCCCGCCGATCGGCAGTACCTCGCCCCGCAGCGTGATCTCGCCCGTCATCGCCACGTCCGCGCGCACCGGAATGCCGGAGAGCACCGAGACCATCGCCGTGGCGATGCCGATGCCGGCGCTCGGCCCGTCCTTGGGCGTCGCGCCCTCGGGCAGGTGGATGTGGATGTCGTTCTTCTGGTAGAAGTCCTCCTGCACGCCGAGCCGCCGCGAGCGGTTGCGCACCACCGAGAGCGCGGCCTGGATGGACTCCTGCATCACCTCGCCGAGCTTGCCGGTGGTGATGGTCTTGCCCTTGCCGGGCATGGTCACCGTCTCGATGGTGAGCAGCTCGCCACCGACTTCCGTCCAGGCGAGGCCCGTGACCTGGCCGACCTGGTTCTGCTTCTCGGCCATGCCGAAGCTGTACTTGCGCACGCCGAGGAACTTGTCGAGGTTCTTCGGCGTCACGCCGATGCGGTGCGCCTTGCCCTCGGCCGCTTTCTTGTCGGTCAGCAGCTGCTTGACCGCCTTGCGGCAGATCTTGGAGATCTCGCGCTCGAGGCTGCGCACGCCGGCCTCGCGCGTGTAATAGCGCACGATGTCGCGCACCGCCGGCTCGCTGACCGCGAGTTCGCCATCCTTGAGCCCGGTATTCTTCATCTGCCGCGGCAACAGGTACCTGACGGCGATATTCACCTTCTCGTCTTCGGTGTAGCCGGAGAGCCGGATCACCTCCATGCGATCGAGCAGCGGCGCCGGGATGTTCAGCGTGTTCGCCGTGGCGACGAACATCACCTCCGACAGGTCGTACTCGACCTCGATGTAGTGATCGGTGAAGGTGTGGTTCTGCTCCGGGTCGAGGACCTCGAGCAGGGCGGAGGACGGGTCGCCGCGCCAGTCCTGGCCCAGCTTGTCCACCTCGTCGAGCAGGAACAGCGGGTTCTTCACGCCGACCTTGCTCATGTTCTGCAGGATCTTGCCCGGCATCGAGCCGATATACGTGCGGCGATGGCCGCGGATCTCCGCCTCGTCGCGCACCCCGCCCAGCGACATGCGCACGAACTTGCGGTTGGTGGCGCGCGCGATCGACTGGCCGAGCGAGGTCTTGCCCACGCCGGGTGCGCCCACCAGGCACAGGATCGGCGCCTTCATCTTGTCCACGCGCGTCTGCACCGCGAGGTACTCGACGATGCGCTCCTTCACCTTCTCCAGCCCGTAGTGGTCCTTGTCGAGGACCTCCTGCGCCTGCTTGATGTCCTTGGAGATCTTGGACTTCTTCTTCCAGGGCAGGTTGACGAGGGTCTCGATGTAGTTGCGCACCACCGTCGCCTCGGCCGACATCGGCGACATGAGCTTGAGCTTCTTCAGTTCGGCTTCCGCCTTCTTGCGCGCGTCCTTGGGCATGTGCGCGCGCCGGATGCGCTTTTCCATCTCCTCGAGGTCGGCGCCCTCTTCGCCTTCGCCCAGCTCCTTCTGGATCGCCTTCACCTGCTCGTTCAGGTAGTACTCGCGCTGGCTCTTCTCCATCTGGCGCTTGACGCGCCCGCGGATGCGCTTCTCCACCTGCAGGATGTCGATCTCGGTCTCCAGCTGCGCCAGCAGGTGCTCGAGGCGCGCCTTGACGTCGAACATCTCCAGCACCTGCTGCTTCTGCTCGAGCTTGAGCGGCAGGTGCGCGGCGACCGTGTCGGCCAGCCGCCCTGCCTCGTCGATGCCCGAGAGCGAGGTGAGGATCTCCGGCGGGATCTTCTTGTTCAGCTTCACGTACTGGTCGAAGGCCGAGAGCAGCGCGCGGCGCATGGCCTCGATCTCGGCGGGCGCGGCACCTTCCACCGGCACCGGCACCGCTTCGGCGGTCCAGTGCGTGCGCAGGTCCGTGATGCCGCGCAGGCGCGCGCGGCTGCCGCCCTCGACCAGCACCTTCACCGTGCCGTCGGGGAGCTTCAGCATCTGCAGGATGCTCGACACGCAGCCGATCTCGTACATGTCCTCCGGACCGGGGTCGTCTTTGGCGGCTGACTTCTGCGCCACGAGCAGGATGTTCTTGCCCGCTTCCATCGCCGTCTCCATCGCCTTGATGGATTTGGGCCGCCCGACGAAGAGCGGGATCACCATGTGGGGGAACACCACCACGTCGCGCAGCGGCAGCAGGGGATACTGGGTGACGCCTTGGGGAGTTTCAGTCATCTCGGGCATGTGCGGGTTCCCGCAGGCAAATCAATGGGGGGAGCGTACACGCAACGCGCGTGCACCGCAACGCGGAAAAAGCCGTGGAATCTGGCGCTTACGCCGACGAACCGGCAACTTTTTGCTGATCGGAGTAGATCAGCAGCGGCTTGCCGTCGGCCGAGATCATCTGCTCGTCCACGACTACCTTGCTGACATTCTCCAGCGCCGGAAGTTCGTACATCGTATCGAGCAGCACGTTCTCCAGGATCGAACGCAGCCCGCGCGCGCCCGTCTTGCGCGCCAGCGCCCGCTTGGCCACCGCGCCGAGCGCGCCGGTGCGCACCTCCAGCTCGACGCCTTCCATCAGGAACAGGCGCTGGTACTGCTTGATGAGCGCGTTCTTGGGCTCGGTGAGGATCTGGATCAGGGCGTGCTCGTCGAGCTCCTCGAGCGCGGCGACCACCGGCAGGCGGCCGACGAACTCGGGGATCAGGCCGTACTTGATCAGGTCCTCGGGCTCGACGATCTTGAGCAGGTCGAAGATCGCCTTGGAGTTGTTCGGGCTCTTCACTTCCGCGCCGAAGCCGATGCCGGTCTTCTCCGTGCGGTTGCGCACGATCTTCTCCAGGCCGTCGAAGGCGCCGCCGCAGATGAACAGGATGTTGGTGGTGTCGACCTGCACGAAGTCCTGGTTGGGGTGCTTGCGCCCGCCCTGCGGCGGCACCGAGGCGATGGTGCCCTCGATGAGCTTGAGCAGCGCCTGCTGCACGCCCTCGCCCGAGACGTCGCGCGTGATCGAGGGGTTGTCGGACTTCCTCGAGATCTTGTCGATCTCGTCGATGTAGACGATGCCGCGCTTGGCCTTGTCGACGTCGTAGTCGCAGTTCTGCAGCAGCTTCTGGATGATGTTCTCGACGTCCTCGCCGACGTAGCCGGCCTCGGTCAGCGTGGTGGCGTCGGCGATGACGAAGGGCACGTTGAGCAGGCGCGCCAGCGTCTGCGCGAGCAGCGTCTTGCCCGAGCCGGTCGGCCCGATCAGCAGGATGTTGGACTTGGCCAGCTCCACCTCGTCGTTCTTCGACAGGTGCTTGAGGCGCTTGTAGTGGTTGTACACCGCGACCGAGAGGATCTTCTTCGCCTGGTCCTGGCCGATGACGTACTGGTCGAGGATGTTGCGGATCTCGTGCGGGGTCGGCAGGTCCGACTTGGCGCCCTTGCCGCCCTTGTCGGTCGCGGTCTCCTCGCGGATGATGTCGTTGCACAGCTCGATGCACTCGTCGCAGATGAACACCGACGGGCCCGCGATCAGCTTGCGGACCTCGTGCTGGCTCTTGCCGCAGAACGAGCAGTAGAGCAGCTTCTCGCCGGAGGCGGTCTTCTCCGACATCAGGCGGTTTCCCTCGAGGTGAGCACCTTGTCCACGAGGCCGTACTTTACCGCGTCCTCGGAGGACAGGAAGTTGTCGCGGTCGGTGTCCTTGGCGATGGTGTCCACCGCCTGCCCGGTGTGGCGGGCGAGGATCTCGTTCAGGCGCTGGCGCAGGAACAGGATCTCGCGGGCGTGGATCTCGATGTCGGAGGCCTGGCCGGAGAACCCTCCCGAGGGCTGGTGGATCATGACGCGCGAGTTGGGCAGCGCGAAGCGCTTGCCCTTGTCGCCCGCGGCGAGCAGCAGCGCGCCCATGCTCGCGGCCTGGCCGACGCACAGCGTGCTGACGTCGGGCTTGATGAACTGCATGGTGTCGTAGATCGCGAGGCCGGCCGAGACCGAGCCGCCCGGCGAATTGATGTAGAAGAAGATGTCCTTGTCCGGGTTCTCGGACTCGAGGAACAGCAGTTGCGCCACGATCAGGTTCGCGGTGACCTCGGTCACCGGGCCGACCAGGAACACCACGCGTTCCTTCAGCAGCCGCGAGTAG
>DASTHP010000255.1:0-2128 GCA_035718125.1 Burkholderiales bacterium
GGCAAGCTCGCCGACTGCCAGGAGAAGGACCCGGCGAAATGCGAGCTCTACCTGGTGGAGGGGGATTCGGCGGGCGGCTCGGCCAAGCAGGGGCGCGATCGCAAGTTCCAGGCGATCCTGCCGCTCAAGGGCAAGATCCTCAACGTCGAGAAGGCGCGCTTCGACAAGCTGCTGTCCTCTGCCGAGATCGCCACGCTCATCACGGCGCTGGGCTGCGGCATCGGCAAGGAGGAGTACAGCCCGGAGAAGCTGCGCTACCACCGCATCATCATCATGACCGACGCGGACGTCGATGGCTCGCACATCCGCACGCTGCTGCTCACCTTCTTCTACCGCCAGATGCCGGAGCTCGTCGAGCGCGGCCACATTTACATCGCGCAGCCGCCGCTGTACAGGGCCAGGCTCGGCAAGGAGGAGCGCTACCTCAAGGACGAGCACGAGCTCAACGAGTTCATGCTGCGGCAGGCGCTGGTGGATGCCGCCCTGCACCCGGCCGCACGGCGCGACCCGATCCGCGGCGACGCGCTCGCCGAGCTCGCCAAGTCCATGCTGCTCGCCGAGGCGGTGATCGAGCGCGTGGCGCGCTGGATCGACCGCGATGTCCTGCAGGCGCTGTTGCGCGGCGTGCAGATCGACCTGTCGCGACGCGACCTGGCGGAGGCCTCGGTCGAAGCGCTGGCGGCGGCCCTGCCGGCCAACGGCACCCACGTCAGCCCGCATTTCGACCCGAAGACCGAGCGCTACCAGGTGCGCATCGAGCGCACGCGCCACGGCAACGTGCGCGTCACGGCAATCGACTCGGAGTTCGTGCATTCCGGCGACTACGCACAGATCCGCTCGACCGCGGAAATGTTGCGCGGCCTGGTCGGCGTCGGCGCCTTCGTCCAGCGCGGCGAGCGCAAGCACCCGGTGCGCGACTTCGGCGAGGCGATGAAGTGGCTGCTGGCGGAAGTGCAGAAGTCGATGAACCTGCAGCGCTACAAGGGCCTGGGCGAGATGAATCCGGGCCAGCTGTGGGAGACCACCATGGACCCGGCTTCGCGCCGCCTGCTGCGCGTGCAGATCGAGGACGGCATCGCCGCCGACGAGATCTTCACCAAGCTGATGGGCGACGAGGTCGAGCCCCGCCGCGCCTTCATCGAGTCGAACGCGCTCGGCGTGCGGAACCTGGACGTCTAGCCTTTTTTGCCGCCGGCGGCTTGGGCGCGGCGGCGGCTTTCCGGATCGGTGTGACCTCGGCCGCCACCTTGCCGGGCGGCGCCTTCGCCGCCGCGCCCGGCTTGGGGGCGCGCGGCTGGAACTCGAAACCGACCTTGCCGCCGGGTGTCTTCACCAGGAACGCCTTGAATGGCCTGCCCTTCTTGGAAATGAAGCGCGCCAGCAGGTCGGTGCGGCCGGTGGCCAGGAGCTTTTGCATCTGGGCACGCTCGATCGGCTGCTGCAGGATGAGCTTGCCGGAGCGGAAATCACAGCTGCGCTCCGCGCCTACCGCCTTCTCGCAGACATACGCCACGCCGTGCTCGAAGACGCGCGCGCCGCACTTCGGGCAGGCGCCCAGGCTTTCCTGCTGACTGAAGTCCGGGGCCTCTTCGCCGGCCCCGCCAGCGCCGCCGTGGCCGAAATCGAACTCCAGCTTCAGCTCGTCGTTCAGCCGCATGCCGGCGGCGAACGGCTTTCCCATGCGGCTGCGGAATCCGGTCAGCGGCCCGACGAAACGCTTGTTGATCAGCTCGGCCACCTCCTCCGGCGACCACTCGCGCCCCGAGGTGACCTTCCAGAGGGCAAAATCGCATTGCTGGCACTGGAACTTGCGGTAATTCTCCTGGACGGTGCCGCCGCATTTCGGGCAGGGCGCCGGCACGGTGGCAAACGCGGTGTCGGGAATGTCGCCGCCGCGAATGCGCTCGACCAGGTCGCGTGTGACCTGCTCGATGTGCTCCATGAATTCCCCGCGCTGCAGCTTGCCGTGCTCCATGAGCTTGAGCTTGAACTCCCAGTCCCCGGTGAGCTCCGGCGAGGTGATCTCGGTGACGCCGAAGTGCCGCAGCGCGAATAGCAGCGAGAAGGCCTTCGGTGTCGGCACCAGCTCGCGGCCGTTGCGGTGCACGTACTCCTCGCGGATCAGGCC
>DASTHP010000256.1:0-9257 GCA_035718125.1 Burkholderiales bacterium
TAACTTCATTGATCGGCATCCATGGGCACGCGAACCAGAGTGGGCCGAGAGGTTCAAGGAACGGCTGACCAAGCTTGCGAAGAACGGCGTGAAAGTTGGCGCCTATGTTCCAACTCAAGAAGTTGCTGAAGACGACTAACAGCACGTTGTTGTCCAACGCCAAGCTTCCCCGAATTAGTTGACACCCCGGCCTAACCGGCTGGCGGTTTGCTGCATCAAGAGCGCAGGCGCGCGAAGTTGCGCGCCGGAGCGCTGACTGGGTTCGAAGCGCGCCGGGCGGCGGCGCGAGGGGCCCCCATCGCGACGCGCCGAGACGGACCGAGGGCGGAGGGAGCAGGCCGAGGACTGTCTGAGCCCGTAAATGCAGGAAGGGCGAGTTCCACAGGCCTCTGACGCCCGAGGTCAAACGGCGAGGAGTCTTCGCGTCGCTGGGGAGCGCGCCGTCGCCCGGCGCGCTTCGGACGCCAGCAAATGCCTCGGTGCTACAGTCTTTGCGTCAACCGAGGAGGATCCGCCATGCCCGCACCGAAGTCCCCGCCGTCCACCATCGGCACCGTGAAGGATGTGGTGCCCAAGCTCGCCGAATTGACCGAGAAAGTGCTGTTCGGCGACGTCTGGGCGCGGCCCGGCCTCTCGAAGCGCGACCGCAGCTTCGCCACGGTCGCGGCGCTGGTCGCGCTGCATCGTCCAGACCAGCTGAAAGGCCACATCTGGCGCGCGCTCGATAACGGCGTCACGCGCGAGGAACTCTCGGAGCTCTTCACGCAGCTCGCCTTCTACGCCGGCTGGGCCAACGGCATCAGCGCGGCGCAGGTCGCCAAGCAGGTCTACGAGGAGCGCGGGTGATGAGGATCGGCTTCATCGGACTGGGCGTGATGGGCGCGCCGATCGCCGCGCGGCTCGCGCGCGCGGGCCACGACATGCGGGTGAACGATCTGCGCCGTCCGGAGATTCCGGGCGCGGCCTGGGAGGAGTCGGCGGCCGCCGCGGTACAGGACGCCGAAGCCGTCTTCACTTCGCTCCCCGGCCCCGCGGAGGTCGAGGCGGTGGCCGCGCAGATCGGGCCGGCGCTCGCGCGCGGCGCGGCGTGGTTCGACCTCACGACCAATTCGCCCGCCTGCGTGCGGCGCGTGCATGCTGCGCTCGCCGCGCGCGGCGTGCAGTTCCTCGATGCGCCCGTCAGCGGCGGGCGCGAGGGCGCGCACAGCGGCAAGCTCGCGCTCTGGGTGGGCGGCGACGAAGCCGCCTATCGCAAGCATGAGAGCGTCCTGCGCGCGATCGGCGACCAGCCGATCTACGTGGGTCCGATCGGCGCCGGTTCCGTGGCCAAGCTCGCGCACAACTGCGCAAGCTTCACCGTGCAGACCGCGCTCGCCGAGATCTTCACGCTCGGCGTGAAGGCGGGCGTGGAGCCGCTCGCGCTGTTCAAGGCGCTCCGCCAGGGCGCCACCGGCAGGAAACGCACCTTCGACCGGCTCGCCGAGCAGTTCCTGCCGGGCAAGTACGATCCGCCCGGTTTCGCGCTGCGCCTGGCGCACAAGGACCTGTCGCTTGCGCTCGAGCTCGCGCGCGAAGTGAACGTGCCGATGCAGGTGGCGCAAGTGGCGATGCAGGACTTCGAGGAGGCGCTCGCCCGCGGCTGGGGCGAGCGCGATTCGCGCACGCCGATGCTGCTGCAGGAGGAGCGCGCCGGCGTCTCGCCGCGCGTGCCGCCCGAGAAGCTGAAGGAAGTGCTGGAATAGGCGCAGGGGGCGCTGCGACGCCACTTGCGCCCCCCGCACCCCCGTGGCCGCAGCGGCCGGAGGAGGCGCACTAGAAGCGGTAACGCAGCTCGAGCCCGGCCTCGCGCGTCGTGTTGGCCGGCTCGTAGACCAGCAGGCCCAGGCCGGCCGGCTGCAGCTCGGAGTCCTCGACGTCCCAGTAGTGCAGCCAGGGCGCGAGCGTCCAGCGCCGGCTCTCGAACATCAACTGCACGCGGTAGCCGCGCCCCTTGTCCTGCCGGTTCGACACGTCGGCGAAGCCGAGGCCGGTGTCCGAAAGATAACTGCGCTGCACGCCGCGCACGAACACGTCGTACTCGAGTTGCGGGGCGAACACCCAGCCCTCGGCGACGCGCATGCGCAGCGTGACGCCCAGCGGCAGATAGAAGTAGTTGGATTCGCGCCGGTAGCCGATGGCGCCGGTGGAAGTGACCCCGCGCAGGTCGTTATGCAGGTAACGGAAGCCGGCACCGACGTAGGGCGACCAGAGCACGCTGCCGGAGGCATAGTCGCGCCCAGCCAGCAGCCGGGCTTCGACGATGTGATCGGGGACGCCCGTCAGCACGCCGGACCCCTGGTATTCGAGCTCCCCGTAGCTCCAGCGCCCCTCGAAGCGCGCGAAGGTGCGGCTCGGGCCGACCGTGGCGGTGTAGGCGCCGACCAAGCCGATCCGCGCGCCCTCGAGCGTCATGGTGCCGGGCTCTTCGTAGCGGTAATCGGAGAGTTGGCCGCCCAGCTCCCAGCCACTGGGCGTCGCGAGCGGCGCCTGGGCCCAGGCCGGGAGCCCGCAACAGGCCATCGCGGCCACCCATGCGCCGATGCGCACGGCTGCCGAAGACAACCTCAGCTCCAGATGGCTGCCGCCGCCTCCACGCATCGGCGCAGTTTCGCACGCTGGTCGGCTTCGGTCACGGGGTTGCCGCCCATGGTGCTGGCGAAGCCGCACTGCGGGCTGATCGCGCACTGCGCGAGATCGATGAACCTGCCCGCTTCCGCGGCACGGCGCCTGAGCTCGTCGAGCGGCTCGAGCTGCGGGACCTTGGAGCTCACGAGACCCAGCACCACGCCCTTCGATTTCGGCACCATGGCGAGCGGCGTGAAGTCGCCCGCGCGCGGCGTGTCGAACTCGAGCAGGAAGTGGTTTACCTGCGCGCGCTGGAACAGGCGCTCGGCGATCGAGGTGTAGCCGCCCTCCGAGAGGTACATGCCCTTGTAGTTGCCGCGGCACATGTGCACGCCGACGATCATCCCGGCGGGTCGTCCCTTCACCGCCTCGTTGATCGCGTCCACGTAGAGATCCACGAGCGCGTCCGGATTGCCGCCGGCAGCGCGCACCTTCGCTTGCGCGGCGGGGTCGCAGAGCACCGCGAGCGCGACTTCATCGAGCTGCACGTAGCGGCAGCCCGCGCGCGCGAGGTCGGCGATCTCGGCCTGGTAGACCTTGCCGAGGTCGGCGAAGAACTCCTGCGCGCTCGCGTAGATCCCGGGGTCGCCGAACTGCGTAAAGCGGTAAAAGTGCATCGTGGAGGGCGCGGGCATCGTCACCTTGGGCGTCGCCCGGGTGAGCGGCGCGACGAAACGATATTCGTCCAGGGCGATCGGCTCCGTCCGCCCCACCTTCGCCATCACGTAGGGCGCGGTGAAGTCGCTGCTGTGCCCGTGCTCGTCGTGGAACTTGAACACCGCGTCCTTGACGACGAGGCCTCTGGTCAGGCGCACGAACTTCTCCCAGTAGGAGATGCGCCGGAACTCGCCGTCGGTCACCACCGGCAGGCCGCAGTCTTCCTGCAGCTTCACCACGTCGCGAATGGCCGCATCCTGCGCGACGACGAATGCAATATCGTTCATGCGGCCTTCCGCGTGCTGGCGGAAAGCATCGCGCAGCGCGCGCGGGCGCAACAGGCTGCCGATGTGATCGGCGCGAAAAGGCGGGCGGCCGCCGGCCATGGTCTGCATCGCCGCCTAAAGTACTATAGGCGCGGGAGGAAATTTTCATGCGTTTGCATTCGGGCCTGCGCTTCGCGCCGGCCACCGTGGACGTCGAGCGCCGTGCCGACGGCGCCATCGTGCTGCGCTCGCCGCAGACACTCGCCGCCTACGAGCGCAGCGTGGGCGAGTGGCTGGTGAAGTGGGCGCGCGAAGTGCCCGAGCGCGTGTTCGTCGCCGACCGCGACGGCGGCCAGTGGCGCCGGGTCACCTACGCGCAGGCGCTCGAGGCCGCGCGCCGCATCGGCCAGGCGCTGCTCGAGCGCGGGCTGGGGCCCGACAAGCCGGTCGCCATCCTCGCCGACAACAGCGTCGACCATGCGCTGCTCGCGCTCGGCGCGATGCACGCCGGCGTGCCAGTCGCGCCCATCTCGCCGGCGTACTCGCTGATGTCGAAGGATTTCGCCAAGCTCAAGGCAATCTTCGAGCTGCTCAAGCCCGGGCTCGTGTGGACGGGCGAATCGCCGCGCTTCGCGCCCGCGCTCGCCGCCGTCGGCGCCGAGGCGACGCCGATCGGCCGCCTGCTGGAGAAGGACGCCGGCGCGCGCGTCGACGAGGCCTTCGCACGAGTGGGGCCGGAGACCACCGCCAAGATCCTCTTCACCTCGGGCTCCACCGGCTTGCCCAAGGGCGTGATCAACACGCAGCGGATGCTGGTGTCCAACCAGCAGATGCTGGCGCAGGTCTGGCCCTTCCTCGAGGACCGCGTGCAGACCATCGTCGACTGGCTGCCCTGGAACCACACCTTCGGCGGCAACTTCTGCTTCAACCTCGTGCTGCGCAACGGCGGCGCGCTGTACGTGGACGGCGGCAAGCCCGCGCCCGGCCTGATCGAAGTCACGGCGAAGAACCTCGCCGAGGTTTCCCCCACCCTGTACTTCAACGTGCCGCGCGGCTTCGACCTGCTGATGCCGATGCTGGAGGCGGACGCCGCCCTGCGGCGCAGCTTCTTCCGCAACCTCGACATGGTGTTCTATGCCGGGGCGGCGCTGCCGCAGAACCTCTGGGAACGCTTGGAGAAGCTCGCCATCGCAGAGAAAAACGGCGAGCTGGCGATGATTTCCTCCTGGGGCTCCACCGAGACCGCGCCCTCGGCCGCGGCGGTGCATTACCACATCGAGCGCGCGGGTGTGATCGGCCTGCCCAACCCGGGATGCGAGCTGAAGCTCGTGCCCTCCGCGGGCAAGCTCGAAGTGCGCGTGCGCGGCCCGAACGTGACGCCGGGCTACTACCGGCGCGAGGATCTGACGCGCGAGGCTTTCGACGCCGAGGGCTACTACCGCATCGGCGATGCGATGAAGTTCGCGGATGCCGCCGTGCCGGAGAAGGGCCTGGTATTCGACGGCCGCGTGGCCGAGGACTTCAAGCTCACCTCCGGAACCTGGGTGCACGTGGGCGCGGTGCGCGTGAAGCTGATCGCGGCGGGCAACCCCGTCATCCAGGACGCGGTGATCACCGGCCACGACCGCAACGAGGTCGGCGCGCTGGTGTTCCTCAGCCCCGCCGCGAAAGACCTGTCGCCCGAGGCCGTGCGCGCGAAGATCGCCGCGGCGCTCAAGTCGCTTGCCGCCGAAGGCGGCAGCTCGATGCACCCGGTGCGCGCGCTCCTGCTGGAGGAGCCGCCCTCCATCGACGCGGGCGAGATCACCGACAAGGGCTACATCAACCAGCGCGCAGTGCTCGAGCGCCGTGCGGCGCTGGTCGATCAACTGCACGCGCGCGCCCCGGGGCCTGCGGTGATCACTGCCGCCGGCTGAGCCGGCGCGCTGCCGCGGAGGCTGGCGGCCCCCCGCGTACAGGAGGGTTACAAACCGGCAACCAATCGTGCATGGAAGCGGCGCGCCCGCACGTCTAGCATGGCGGCCTTTCAAAGGAGCCATGATCATGCAACACGACGCACGCGGCCTTGCCGTCACCCTTTCCAAGCCTGCCGCGCTCGACGCTTACGAGCGCGCGCTGCACGCATTCCAGACCTACCGCGGCGACCCGCTCAAGCCGCTCGACGAGGCGATCGCGCTCGACGAGGGCTTTGCGGCCGCTTACGCCACCAAGGCGCTGCTGCTCACCACGCTGTTCGAGCGGCGCTTCATGCGCGAGGCGCTCGCCACGCTCGAGCAGGGACGCAAGGCGCTCGAGCGCGGCAACGTGCGCGAGCGCGCGCTCGCCGCCGCCGCGCGCACCATCGCCGAGGGCGGCTGGCACGAGGGCGTGCGCCTGCTCGACCACGTGCTCGTCGAGCACCCGCGCGACATCGTCGCGCTGCAGGTCGCGCACCTGATGGACTTCTACCGCGGCGACGCGCTCAACCTGCGGAACCGCGTCTCGCGCGTGCTGCACGCGTGGGACCGCGCGCGGCCCGGCTACGCGTACGTGCTCGGCATGCACGCCTTCGGCTACGAGGAGTGCAACCAGTATCCCGAGGCCGAGCGCGCCGGCCGGCGCGCGGTCGAGCTCTCCGGCGACGACAGCTGGGCGGTGCATGCGGTCGCCCATGTGATGGAGATGCAGGGCCGCATCGCCGAGGGCTTCGCCTGGTATCGCGAGACGCAACCCGTCTGGGACACGGCGGACAACGGCTTCGCCTTTCACAATGCGTGGCACACGGCGCTCTACCACCTGGACCGCGGCGAGACGCGGTCGGCGCTGGCGATCTACGACGCGCGCTTCGCCAAGGGCCTGGACATGGTGCTGCCGCGGATCGACGCGACGGCGATGCTCTGGCGCCTGAAGCTCGAAGGCGTGGACGTGGCCTCGCGCATCGCCCCGGTCGCCGACGCCTGGCAGTCCGTGCTCGAGGGCGAGGGGGGCTTTTACGCCTTCAACGACTTCCACGCCGCGCTCGCCTTTGCGGCGGCCGGCCGGGGCGAAGCCCTGGCAAGGGTGCAGGCAGCGCAAAGCCGCGCGGCAATCGAGCGCAGCGACAATGCCGGCATGGCGCGTGCCGTAGGGTTGCAGGCGACCGAGGCGCTCGCCGCCTACAGCGAGGGGCGCCACCATGCCGCCGTGCAGCACCTGGCGGCGGTGCGCGACGGCGCGAACCGCTTCGGCGGCAGCCACGCGCAACGCGATCTCCTCACGCTCACGCTGATCGACGCCGCCTCGCGCGCCGGGCTCGCCTCGACCGCGCGCCACTACGCGCGCGAGCGCCTGGTGCACAAGCCCGAGAGCGCCTGGGGCGGCCGGCTGATGGAGCGCATCGAGACGCGCATCACGCGCCGCGCGGCCTGAAACGCCGCGGACGGCGGGCGGGCGGCGCGTCGTAGAATAGGCGCCCGCTCAAGGAGGAGCCCATGAACAAGCCCGCCGCCGCCGTCCTTTGCCTCGCGCTCGGCCTTGCCGCCAGCGCTGCGTCCGCGCAGGAGATCACCCTGCGCGTGGTCTCGGCCTTCGCCGAGAACAGCACCTACGTGAAGCGCCTGGAAGGCTGGATCGCGCGCGTCAACGCCGAGGGCAAGGGCAACCTGCAGCTCAACTTCATCGGCGGCCCCAAGGCGATCCCGACCTTCGAGGTCGGCAAGGCGGTGAGCTCCGGCGTGGTGGACATGGCGATGTCCACCGGCGCCTTCTACACCAACGTGATGCCCGAGGCCGATGCGCTCAAGCTCACGCGCGTCTTCGTCGCCGAGCAGCGCAGGAACGGCGCCTTCGACTACATCAACAAGGTGTGGAATGAGAAGGGCAACATGCAGTACCTCGCGCGCATGGTCGAGAACCAGCCCTTCCACATCTACCTCACCAAGAAGATCGACAAGCCGGACCTGAACGGCCTCAAGATCCGCATCACGCCGGTGTACCGCGACTTCTTCCAGGCGCTCGGCGCGCAGGTGATCACCACCCCGCCGGGCGAGGTGTACACGGCGCTCGAGCGCGGCGTGGTGGACGGCTACGGCTGGCCGATCGGCGGCATCTTCGACCTCAACTGGCAGGAGAAGACGAAGTTCCGCGTGGATCCCGGCTTCTACGACGCGGAGGTGTCGCTGATCGTCAACCTGCCCAAGTGGAAGGCGCTCACGCCGCGCCAGCGCGATTACCTCGAGCAGCAGGCGCGCGCCTTCGAGGCGCAGAACGATTTCTGGGCCAAGTTCACCGAGGACGAGATCAAGCGCCAGGCGGCGGCAGGCATTCAGACGATCCGCTTCGAGGGCGCGCAGCGCACCGAGTTCCTCAACAAGGCCTACGAGGCGGGCTGGGCGGGCGTCATCAAGTCGAGCCCGCAGCACGGTCCGCGCATGCGCGAGCTCTTCGGCAAGTAAGTCCGCCCCGTGGAGCAAGCCACGGGCCGCGTAGAGCGCGCCTCCGCCCTCTACGGTCGGCTGCTGGAGGCGCTCGCGCTCGTCGCCTGCGCGCTGCTGTTCCTCATGATGCTGGTGATCTGCGCCGACGTCCTGCTGCGCAACGTGGCGCTGCTGCCGCGCGTACGCGGCGTGGAGTGGTCGAACGAAGCCTCCGAGGCAACGCTGTATCTCATCACCATGCTCGCCGCGCCGTGGCTGCTGCGCCGCGGCCAGCACATCCGCGTGGACATCCTGCTGCGCGCCATCCCCGGGCGCGCGGCCTGGCTCTGCGAGTGGGCGTGCGACGTCATCGCGCTCGGCTGCTGCACGCTGATGGTGGTGTACGGCGCCCATTCGGCGATCGCCAGCTACGCCGCCGGGTCGCTCTCGATCAAGACGCTGGTGACGCCGGAGTGGTGGCTGCTCGCGCCGCTGCCGCTCGCGTTCCTGCTGCTGGGCATCGAGGTGCTGTTCCGCATGCGGCGCCTGTACCTCGGCGAGCGCGCGCCGCGCGAGGACGCCGTTTCCGCGACCTAGGGAGCCTCTGATCTACTCCCGCGTGCGCGACGGTGGCGATTTTCGTGCAGGGCGAAACAGCGGCCGCCGCCGTGTGCTCGATGCCCACAAGGCGGCCGATGGCGATGCCATGCGCGAACCCCGCAGGCGCTTGCGCCTGCGGGCGTCGCGTGGCGCCCGTGAGGAGCGCAGCCGCAAGCGGCTGCGCTGCTCGCCCCGTCCCTCCAGGCGGCGAGGCCACGAGGCGAGCGTTCAGGGCAAAGGCCTCGCCGCCTTCCGGGTTGCGGCCGGAAGCCCTCGACGGTTGGCTTACGATCGCGCGATGACACGGGCGCCGGCGTTGTTGCGCGGCCTTGCGATATCGACATATCGCTGCGGCCTCGCGCCTAGCCGGCGCCGCGTTCCGGCCGCAACGCGCCACCGCGCGAGTAGATCAGAGGCTCCCTAGATGTCCTGGCAGCTCGCGGCCTGGCTGCTGCTCGGGGGGTCGACCGCGCTGATCTTCCTCGGCCTGCCGGTGGCATTCGCCTTCATCGCCATCAATCTCGCGGGCGCCCTGCTCTGGCTCGGCGGCGAGCCTGGCCTGGTGCAGCTCGCGCGCAACAGCGTCGCCTCGGTCACCAGCTTCTCCCTCACGCCGATCCCGCTGTTCATCCTGATGGGCGAGATCCTGTTCCACACCGGGCTCGCGGTGAAGGTGATCGACGGCATCGAGCGCCTG
>DASTHP010000257.1:0-2181 GCA_035718125.1 Burkholderiales bacterium
CGCGCTCGGGGTTGTCGCGCACCGCGTTCGCCATGCGCCCGAGCGGCGTCTGCGTCAGCGCGAACATCGCCGCCATGCTGAGGAAGCACCACACGGCGACCAGGTAATAGACCTGCAGCGCCGGGCCGAACGTGATGCCGAGGAAGGGCTTGCCGACCACGCGGTTGGTGGAAACGCCCGCCTCGCCGCCGAAGAACCCCGGGAACATCAGCACGCAGGCGAACACCATCTCGCCCACGCCCAGCGAGATCAGCGCGAAGGTGGTGCCGGCGCGCCGCGTGGTGACGTAGCCGAACAGCACGCCGAAGGCGAGGCCCGCCAGCCCGCCGACCAGCGGCAGCAGCGCCACCGGGAAGGCGAAGGCGCCCTTGCCCATGAGATTGAGCGTGTGCACCACCACGTAGGCGCCCAGGCCCGAGTACACGGCATGGCCGAAGGAGAGCATGCCGCCCTGGCCGAGCAGCATGTTGTAGCTGAGCGCGAAGATGATGAGCGTGCCCATCTGCGTCAGCATGGTGAGCGCGAAGCCGCCCTTGAAGACGTGTGGCGCCGCGAGGAACACGAGGGCCGTCGCACCCCACAGGATCCAGCGGCCTAGGTTGATCGGCGCGTACTTCATGCGTTGCGGTTCATCCCTCCCGCGTCCCCATCAGGCCCTTGGGCCGGAAGATGAGCAGCAGCACCATCAGCAGGTAAGGCAGCACCGGCGCCGCCTGCGCGATGGAGATGCCGCCGAGCGACCAGTCCAGCGACACGGCGAAGGTCTGCATGCAGCCGATGAGGAGCGACGCGACGAAGGCCCCGGCAAGCGAGCCCATGCCGCCCACCACCACGATGACGAAGATGATGGGCCCCACGGCCGCCGCCATGCCCGGGTCGGTGACGAAGGCATTGCCGCCGATGACGCCCGCCAGGCCGGCGAGCGCGGCGCCGCCGCCGAACACGAGCATGAACACGCGCGGCACGTTGTGCCCGAGCGCCTCCACCGTCTGCGGGTGGGTGAGGGCGGCCTGGATCACCAGGCCGATGCGCGTGCGCGTCAGCGCGAGCCAGATCGACACCAGCATCGCCACCGACACCAGCATCATGAAACCGCGGTAGATCGGGTACTGCGAGCCGATGATCTGGAACAGCGGTCCGTCGAGCTCGTCCGGCACGCGGTAGGGCACCGCCTGGCGCCCCCAGACGAGGTGCACCGCTTCATCGATCAGGTAGGCCAAGCCGAAGGTAAACAGCAGCTCGGCGACGTGGCCGTGCTTGTGCACCTGCCGCAGCCCGTAGCGCTCGACCAGCATGCCGATCGCGCCGACCAGCAACGGCGCGATCACCAGCGCCGGCCAGAAGCCGATCTTCGCGCTCACCTGGTAGGCGAAGTACGCGCCCAGCATGTAGAAGCTGGCGTGCGCGAAATTGAGAACGCCCATCAGCGAGAACACCAGCGTCAGGCCCGAGGACAGCATGAACAGCAGCAGCCCGTAGCTGATGCCGTTCAGCGTCTGGACGAGGAAGAACTCCATGTCAGAAACAAAAACGGGGAGCTTGAGGGCTCCCCGTCAGTTGCACCGCGGGCGATCAGGGACGCTTCATCTGGCAGGAGGTCGGCGTCGCCGAGGTGTAGCCCTCCAGCCGCGCATTGGTGATGGGCGCCAGGCCGCTGTTCTCCATCTCGATCCTGGCGTTCTTCGGCCCGCCCTTGGCCGCGGACTTCTCCAGGGTCAGCACGTAGAGCGGCTGGATCAGCTGGTGGTCGCTCTTGCGCATCTCGACCTCGCCCAGCTCGCCATCGTGGCGCATGCCTTCGAGCGCCAGCGCCACCGCCTTGGGCTCGACCGACTTCGCCTGCAGGATCGCCTTGGCGAACATGTCCCACATGATCTTGCCGCGCAGGAAGTAGAAGTCCGGGTTGCCCTTGGGCGCCTGCTTGCGGTACTCCGCATCCCACTTCGCCGCCTTGTTGTTCTCCACGTTGGAGTGGTACTCGGCGATGATCTTCACCTTGCCGGCGGCGGCTTCGCCCATCGCCGTCGGCGTGCCGAGGCCGCCGGCGTAGTAGGTGTACCAGTCGACGTTCAGTCCCGCGTCCTTGCCGGCCTTCACCAGCAGCGACATGTCGATGCCCCAGTTGCCGGTGATCACGCTGTCGGCGCCCGAGGCCTTGATCTTCGCCACGTAGGGGGCGAA
>DASTHP010000258.1:0-2549 GCA_035718125.1 Burkholderiales bacterium
ATCAAGGCGCGCGCCCTCGGGCTGCACGCCGAGGACTACTTCAACGACAAGGTGCTGGAGGACACCGACATCCTCTACACCGGCGTGCGCGCGCTCCCCGCGGACTTCTGGGACAGCCACGGCCGCGACATGGAGTCCTGGAAGAAGGAAGGCCATACCTACTACCGCGTGCGCGGGCCGCTGGTGCCGCGGCTGCTGCTCAACGAGTTCGTCTACGACGACTCCGGCGAGCGGCCGCTGTACGCGATGGTGCGCGAGCGCAACGGCCGCGTGGCGGTGCTGGAGACGGTGCGCGACTACACGCACGCCAAGAACTCGGTGTGGGGCATCACCGCGCGCAACCGCGAGCAGAACTTCGCGCTCAACCTGCTGATGAACCCGGCGGTGGACTTCGTCACGCTGCTCGGGCAGGCGGGCACCGGCAAGACGCTGCTGGCGCTCGCCGCGGGCCTCACCCAGGTACTCGACCAGAAGCGCTACAGCGAGATCATCATGACGCGCGTGACGGTGCCGCTGGGCGAGGACATCGGCTTCCTCCCGGGCACCGAGGAGGAGAAGATGCAGCCGTGGATGGGCGCGCTCGAGGACAACCTCGACGTGCTCAATGCGTCGGATGAGTCCGGCGGCGAATGGGGGCGCGCGGCGACGCGGGATCTCGTGCGCTCGCGCATCAAGGTGAAGTCGCTCAACTTCATGCGCGGGCGCACCTTCGTCAACAAGTGGCTGATCATCGACGAGGCGCAGAACCTCACGCCCAAGCAGATGAAGACGCTGGTGACGCGCGCCGGCCCCGGCACCAAGGTGGTGTGCCTGGGCAACATCGCGCAGATCGACACGCCCTACCTGACCGAGGGCAGCTCGGGCCTCACCTACGTGGTCGACCGCATGAAGGACTGGCCGCACGCGGGGCACGTGACGCTGGCGCGCGGCGAGCGCTCGCGCCTCGCCGACCACGCCGCCGACGCCTTGTAACGACACGCGAGCGCCGCGCCTTCGAGCGACGCCGCCAGGCGACGCCGGCGTGCGCCGCGCCGTAAGCCGCTTGAAAGGTCGCGCGCCGCCCGGACCGGCGTTTCGCCACCGGCGGCGGCGATTCTGCTAAATTTGCCTCCCCTCGGTTTCCCCTTCTTCTCGCAAGGAGCCTCCATCGTGCATTGGTCCCGTCTCGCGGCACTCGCCGCTGCGCCGCTCGCCGCCCTGCTGTTCGCTTTCCCCGCCGCCGCCCAGCCAAAAGACGGCAAGGACAAGCCCTTCGAACCGCAAGTCGGGCAGGCGGGCAAGGACGTGATCTGGGTGCCGACGCCCGACGAGGTGGTCGAGCGCATGCTGCGCATGGCGCAGGTCACCCCCAACGACTACGTCATCGACCTGGGCGCCGGCGACGGCAAGATCGCCATCATGGCGGCGAAGAAGTTCGGCGCGCGCTCGATGGGCATCGAGTACAACCCGGAGATGGCCAAGCACGCCCAGAGCAACGCCGAGAAGGCGGGCGTCGCCGGCAAGGCGCGCATCGTGCAGGGCGACATCTTCGTCTCCGACTTCACCAAGGCGAGCGTGATCACGATGTACCTGCTGCCCGCGCTGAACCTCAAGCTGCGGCCGCAGATCCTCGCCATGCGCCCGGGCACGCGCGTGGTGTCGCACTCGTTCAACATGGACGATTGGGAGCCCGACGAGACCTCCAGCATGGATGGCCGGCGCGCCTACTTCTGGCTGGTGCCCGCCAACGTCGCCGGCGCCTGGGCGTTCGAGGCGACGGGCGCCGGCGCCGTGGAGAAGAGCGAGCTGACGCTCGAGCAGCGCTACCAGAAGATCGAGGGCACGCTCGGCCTCGGCTCGCAGCTGCAGGCGGGCCTGCGCGACGCCCGGCTGCGCGGCTTCCAGATCTCCTTTTCCTACGTCGACAACGCCAGCGTGCGCCGCGACCTCACCGGCCGCGTGAGCGGCAACCGCATGGAAGGCGGCTTCCGCGCCGACAACGGCACCGAAGGCCGCTGGACGGCGGTCAAGAAGTAGGAGACGGACCTTTCTGCAGTCCTGTCCGGCCGGGACGTCCGGACAACGGTGTTACGTGATTTTCTTGTGGGTGCCGTCGCAGAACGGCTGGCTGCCGCTGTGCTTGCAGCCGCACAGCCACACCTTCTGCGCTTCCGACACCGAGAATTTCACCGGCGTGAACGGCCCGCCCTTGTGCGTGCCGTCGCAGAACGGCTGGCGCTTGGAACCGCCGCAGGCGCACCACCAGTAGTCCCCGGGGGCGAGCTCCACGGCGTAGGGCCCCTTTTGCGGAATCAGCGGTTCGGCCATCGGGGGCTCCTCGCAGGTTGCGGACGCCGCGATTGTCTCAGAAGGTGCCGGGGTCCGCGAAATTCGCGAAGCGCGTGTGCTGGCCGAGGAAGGTGAGCTCCACCTTGCCGATCGGGCCGTTCCTCTGCTTGCCGATGATCACCTCGGCGCGGCCCTTGGCCTCGGGCTTCTCCGGGTAGTAGACCTCGTCGCGGTAGATGAACAGGATCACGTCGGCGTCCTGCTCGATGGCGCCCGATTCG
>DASTHP010000259.1:0-5423 GCA_035718125.1 Burkholderiales bacterium
CTCCTCGGCCCATTCCTCGGGCGGGCGCACGCGCTGGTCGCTGCCCACCTGGTCCAGGCCCCAGTAGATCTCCAGGAAATGGTTGTCCGGGTCGCGGAACTCCACCGCCACCTGGCAGCCGGCGCGGCGCCGGCCGTCGAAATCGATCTTCACGTCGTGCTGGCGCAGGTGCTCGCGCGCGCGCAGGACCTCGTCGAGCGTCGCCACCTCGAAGGCGAGATGGTGCAGCTCGCGCGCCGAGGCATCCTCCTTCGCTCCGCCCACCAGGGCGAGGCAGTGATGGTCGGTATTGCAGCGCAGGAACACCATGCCGCCCTTCATCATGGTGTCGGGGTAGACATCGGAGACGCGAAAGCCGAGCACGCCCGTATAGAAGGCGACCGAGCGCTGCAGGTCCTTCACCTTCAGCACCACGTGCCCGAGCTTTTGCACCTTGAAAGGCAGGCCGGCGGGCGGCGCCATGCGCCGCAGTGCCTGTGCAGCCGGGCTCTTCAATCCTTCCAGGTCGACGACGCCGCGCGGCATGGCATTTCCTCCGATGGATCGTCACTCTAGGCCAGCGCCGGGCGCGGCTCCAATGAATTTTGCGGGCGCCGCGATACCGAACGCGGTATCAGGCGCGGCTGCGCGCCGCGCGCGCCACCTCGCGCAGCGCCTGCACCAGGTCGGCTGCCGCCGGCGGCAGCGGGCGCCCGATCGCCGTGATCACGCCGACCGGGCCCGAAGGCGGCGGCAGCTTGACGGGCAGGACGCGCAGCAGGCCCAGGGCGGCGTACTCGCGCGCCACGTCGCGCGGCATCACGCCGAGCATGTCGCTCTTTTGCACCAGCATTTTGTTCACCGCGATGGATACCGATTCGACGAGCCGCCGCGGCGGCGTCACGCCCGCCTGCCGGAACGCCGCATCGAGCCGGCGCCGGTAGGGGGCATCGGGCGCGGGCACGATCCACATCTCGCCGGCGAGGTCGCGCAGCTTGAGGGAGCGGCGCCGCGCGAGCGGGTGCCCGATACGCGCCACCACCTGCATCGGCTCCCTGTAGAACGCCTCGAAGTCGAGGCCGTCGGCCGGCATGTCGCTGGAAACGCGGCCGACGACGAGGTCCAGCTCGCCGCGGCGCAGCGCCGGCAGCAGGGAGATCGCGCTGCCTTCCTGCACCAGCACGGTGTGATGGGGGTGGCGCTGCTTGAAGCGCGCGAGGGCAAGCGGCACCAGCACCGGGGCCGCCACCAGCAGCGCGCCGATCGCGATGCGGCCGGATGCCCCTTCGGCGAGCGCATTCATTTCCTCGCGGGCGTGGTCGAGCGTGGAAAGCATCGCGCGCGCATGCCGGATCAGGCTCTCGCCGTAGGCGTTGGGCACGAGGCCGCGCGGGCCGCGCTCGAACAGGCGCAGGCCGAGCATGCGTTCGAGGCCCCCCAGCAGGCGCGTTGCCGCCGGCTGCGTCATGCGCAGGCTGGCGGCGGCGCGGTGCATGTTGCGCTGCTCCTCCAGCGCCACCAGCAGCAGCACCTGGCGCATCTTGAGCCGCGAGCGCAGGAACCAGTCCGGCAGGATCCTGCCGGCGTGCGCGTGGGCGGAGCGGTCCGGGCGCTGCATGGAGGGCGATGCAAGATTGGGTATCGGTACCTGCCGCAATTCTATTGGAAGCGGCCCGGCCCGTTGCGTAGAGTGACTGCGGGCCGCTGGCCCATCTACGGGGAGGAGGGGACATGAGAATCATCGCAGTCCTGGCGGGCGCGCTGGTCGCGTTCGCCGGCGCCCAGGCGCAGTCCGGCAAGACCGAGGTGCTCTGGCTCGGCCACGCCGCGTTCCGCATCACCTCGCCCGGCGACAAGGTGATCGTCATCGACCCGGCGCTCACGGTGATGCCGACGACGCCGCCGCAGTTCAAGAACCTCGAGGCGCTGGGCAAGGTGGACGTGCTGCTGGTGACGCACGGGCACTGGGACCACATCACGGACGCGCCGGCGCTGGCGAAGCTGAACAAGATCCCGCTGCACGCGCCGGGCGACCTGAATAACGCCCTCACCACGCTGGGCGTGTTGCCCGCGGAGCAGTTGCCGCGCTTCAACAAGAGCGGGCGTCTGTCGCCCGCACCGGGCATCCACTTCACCGCGGTGCGCGCCGAGCACTCGTCGATCTACGTGTGGCGCAATCCCGCGACCGGCAAGGACGAGACGCACCCCGGCGGCGAGCCGATGGGCTATATCATCCAGATGGAGAATGGCTTCAAGATCTGGCACATGGGCGACACGGGCCTGTTCGGCGACATGAGATGGATCGCGGAGCACTACAAGCCCGACGTCGTGATGATGCCGATCGGGGGGCGATTCACGATGGATGCGGCCGATGCGGCCTACGCGCTGCGCGAGCTGATCAAGCCCAAGTTCGCGATTCCCATGCACTATCGCGTAATGCCCGGGGCGAAGAAGACGCCGCCGGAGGAACTGGTGGAGGCGCTGGGACAGGCGCCGACCGAAGTCCTGCTGATGAAGCCGGGCGAGAAGGTCGAATTCTGAGAAAGCGGGGCGCGTGAACGTCTCGGAAGTGATGGTGCGGTACCTGAAGGCGGCCGGCATCGGCCACGTCTTCGGCTATCCAGGCGATCCCAACATCGAGTTCATGGAAGCCGCGCGCCGCGCGGGCCTGCAGTTCGTGCTTGGCCGGCGCGAGGGCACGGCCGGCCTGATGGCGGAGGCCTACGGCTTTCTCACCGGGCGGCCGGGCGTGTGCATGTCCACGCTCGGGCCCGGCTCATCGAACCTGGTCAACGCGGTGGCGAACGCCTACCTCGATCGCGTGCCGATGCTGGCGATTTCGGGGCAGATCGAGCGCAAGCGCGCGCAGACCTTCACGCACCAGGTGCTCGACCACAATCGGCTCTTCTCGCCGGTGAGCAAGTGGGTGACCGAGGTGGCGCCCGACACCGTCGGCGGCGTGATGCGCCGCGCGCTGCGCACCGCAGTAGCGGAGCGCCCGGGGCCGGTGCACATCACCACGCACGCCGACGTGGTGGGCGCCGAGGCAAAGGACGATGCGGTGACGCTGCCGCCGCTGCAGGCGCTGCGCGCGGGCATCCAGGGCTTCGGTAGCGACGCGGACGTGGTGAAGCGCCTGCGCAAGGCGAAGAAGCCGGTGATCCTCGCCGGCATCGCCGCGCAGCGCGCCAATGCGCACCTGGCGCTCGCGCGCCTGGCCACGGCGGCCGGCATCCCGGTGGTGGTGGCGCCGATGGCGAAGGGCGTGCTCGCCGAGGATCATGCGTACTACGCGGGTACGCTCGACATGGCGTGCAACGCGCTGATGTGGGATTTCCTCAAGGGCTGCGACCTGCTGCTCGCCGCCGGCTTCGACGCCGTGGAGCTGATCAAGCCCTGGACGCTTTCCCTGCCCGTCGTGCACATCGATGCGGTGCCGAACACCGACCAGATCTACAGCGCGGACACCGAGCTGGTCGGCGACATCGCCGCGATCCTGGAGGCAATCGCCGATGCCTGGAAGGGCGGCGCGAAATGCAAGCCCGCCGAAGTGAAACGCCACCGTGAGCGGCTGCGCGCCGCCTACTACGCGGGGCGCGTGAAGGGCAAGCTCAATCCCACGGACGTGATCGACGCAGTGCGCGAGGCGCTGCCGAGGAACGCCATCGCCACGAGCGACGTCGGCTCGCACAAGCTGCTGGTGGGCCAGGGCTGGAGCACCTTCGAGCCGCGCTCGGTGCTGATGTCCAACGGCCTTTCCTCGATGGGCTACTCGCTGCCGGCGGCGATCGTCGCGCAGCTGCTCAACCCGGGCCGGCCGGTGGTGTGCTTCGTGGGCGACGGCGGCCTCGCCATGGTGCAGGGCGAGCTGCGCCTCGCCGCGAGCCTCGGCCTGCCGCTGCTGGTGGTCGTGTTCTGCGACAACAGCCTGAACCGCATAGAGATCAAGCAGGCGAACCGCAAGTACCCGAGCTGGGGCACGCTGATCGAGCCGACCGACATCGCGCGCCTCGCGCAGTCCATGGCCTGCGAGGGCGCGGCTGTCGAGCGGGCGCCCGCCCTCGCGCGCCTGCTCGCCGGGAAGCGTCCCAAGGACCGGCCGCTGGTGGTCGGCGCGCACATCGACCCGGCGCAGTACACGCAACAGTTCTAGAGCGAACGACGACTCGCACCCTATAAACCAAGGAGGAGGACTGAACATGAACCGTTTTCTGCTGGCGGCGTTTGCCGCCCTGATCCCGCTTGCCGCGCAGGCGCAGAACTGGCCCACCAAGCCCATCCGCCTGGTGGTGC
This sequence comes from Burkholderiales bacterium, assembly GCA_035718125.1. GTDB lineage: Bacteria > Pseudomonadota > Gammaproteobacteria > Burkholderiales > SG8-39 > JAABQT01. Next base: position 4,273 of record DASTHP010000259.1, read on the forward strand.
CGTTCGCCCCCGGCGGCTCGAGCTCGATCGTCGCGCGCGCGGTGGGCGTGGAGATGGAGAAGAAGCTCGGCCAGCCGATCGTCATCGACAACCGGCCCGGCGGCGGGGGCAACGTCGCCATGCAGGAGGTGGCGCGCGCCGAGCCCGACGGCTACACGCTGATCATCGGGCACATCGGCACCTTCGCCGTGAATCCGTTCATGTTCGAGACCCTGCCGTTCGACACCAACCGGGACTTCACCGCGGTGTCGCTGCTGGTGAAGGTGCCCAACATCTTCGTCGTGCACGCCGACGTGCCGGCCAAGGACCTGCGCGAGTTCGTCGCGCTGATGAAGAATCAGCCTGGCAAGCTGTTCTACGGCTCGGCGGGCAACGGCAGCGCGGGGCACCTCATCTTCGAGTACCTGAAGCTGCTCTCGGGCGCGGACATCGTGCACGTGCCCTACAAGGGCACGGGCCCGAACCTCACCGACCTGCTCGCCGGGCGCACGCAGGCAACCTCGGCGGGTACGCCGCCGCTCATGCCGCACGTCAAGGCGGGCAAGTTGCGCGCCATCGCGGTGGCGGGCGACAAGCGCCTGCCGGCGCTGCCCGACGTCGGCACGGTGGCCGAGCAGGGCTTTCCCGGGTTCGAGGCCACGCAGTGGTACGGCATCAACGCGCCGGCGAAGACCCCGGCCGCGGTCATCAAGCGGCTCGCCGACGAAGCGGCCATGGCGGTGAAGCAGCCCTCGGTGCTCGAGCGCTTCGCCGCCGACGACGCCGAGGGCATCGGCTCCACGCCCGAGGAATACGCCGCCTTCATCGCCGCCGAGCAAAAGCGCTGGGGCGAAGTGGTGCGCAAGGCGAACATCAAGGCGAAGTAATGGATCTGGAACTTGCGGGCCGCACGGCGCTGGTCACCGGCGCCTCCGCCGGCATCGGCCGCAGCATCGCGCTGGCGCTCGCCGCCGAAGGCGCGCGCCTCGCGGTGACGGCGCGCCGGGGCGACCGGCTGCGCGCGCTGGAGAAGGAAGCCGGCGCGAAGCTCGCGATCATCGAGCAGGATTTCATGCTGCCGGACGCGCCGCAGCGCATCGCCCAGGCCGCGCTCGCGGCGCTGGGCAGCGTCGAGATCCTGGTCAACAACGCCGGCGGCTCGCGCCCCTTCA
>DASTHP010000260.1:0-3602 GCA_035718125.1 Burkholderiales bacterium
CTCGATGTTGAAGGCCTTCTCCTTGGCGAGGAGCGCCTTGCGCGCGCGCAGCCACGCTTCGCGCGACGCCACCCGCGGCCGTACTGAGTTGCTCACATCGGTATTCACGTCACTCTCCTTGTGGTTGAGTTTCACGGCCAGCGCGGCGATCCCTCCGGCGGAGGTCACGCCGCCGACGATCCAGGCGGCGGTGGCGACACAGGCGGGGCACATCGCCTTCAGCCTGCCGCCACTGCGTCCTGGAACGCCTTCATCTCGCGCTCGTGCGTCGTCCAGAACGGCCGCGGCTTCGCGCCCTTCAGCACGTCCTCGAGGATGCCCACGTGCGTCGCCCAGCCGCCGCCGACGGCGACTTTGATGTCCTTGTCGTCCGGCAGGCGGTGGACGATGGTGAGGAGCACGTCCTTGCCCTTCGGCGTGAGCTCGTAGGTCACCTCCGAGTCGCGCCCGTCCCAGCTCCAGGTGTGGGCGAGCACGCGATTGACCTCGAGGCGCGTGATCCGGCCCTCGAAGCTGTGCTTGCCGGCGCCGGGCGCCCCGGGCGGCGCCTTTTCCTCGGAGAGGCAGGCGTTGTCGAAGTGCAGCTCGATCTTGCCGCCCACGCGCAGGTCGAACTCGCCCGCGGCGAGCCAGGTGGCTCGCTTCTTCGAGTCGGTGAGGTAGGCCCACACGCGCTCGACCGGCCCGGGCAGCAGGCGCTCGAGGCGGACCGTGGAGGGCTTGATCAGGGTGGCGGGCTTGTTCACGGCTTTCTCCTTGGCTTGGCGGCGTGTTCGGATGACTTCTTCGCGGATTCGATGGCGTCCTCGGCGCGCAGCGCGGCCTCCAGCCGGTCGAGGCGCGAGCTCCAGAAGGCGCGCGTGCGCGCCATCCAGGCGGCGGCGGCGTCGAGGGGCTTCGGGTCGAGCGAGAGGAAGTGATCGCGCCCGGCGATGCGCCGGCGCACGAGCCCCGCGCGCTCCAGGATGCGGATGTGCTTGGAGACCGAGTTGAGCGAGATGTCGTAGGGCGCCGCGATCTCGGTGACGCGCGCGTCGCCCGCCGACAGCCGCTGCAGGATGTCGCGCCGGGTGTCGTCCGCGAGCGCGATCAGGGTGTCGTCGAGGTCCATGGCGCGACATTAACCCCAAAGGGTGAATATCGCAAGCCCCCTCTACGGCCCCGGGGGAGAGGGGCCGGCCTTGCCGCGGCTACTTCAGTTCGAGCTTTCCATTCGTGATACGGCCGCGGTATTGCTTGCCGCCCGCCTTGAAGCTCACTTCCTCGCCGCGCACGCGGCCATCGACTGCCACCGGGCCACCCGTCGCGCGCAGGGTCCCCGAGAGCATCTGGAATTCCTGCTGGAGGACCAGCTCCCCGTCCGGGATGGTGTAGCGGCCGGCCGCGCGCGCCGGGACGATCCAGAGGAGCGCCGTGCACCAGGACGAGCAGCCCGTCTCGTCGCCCAGGGTCGCGGACTCGTCCGCCTGCCACTCGCCCATCGTGAAGCTGTTCGAGACGACGCGCGTGCCCGGCTTGAGCGCCAGGATCTTCGGGCGCAGCTTCAGGTTGATCTCGGGCAGCAGGAACATGGTGATCACGGTGGCTTTGGAGAAGTCGGTCTGGAAGAGGTCCGCCTTCATGAAGGTGGCGGACTTGCTCACGCCGGCCTTCTCGGCGTTCTTCTGCGAAAGCGCCACCATGTCCGGGTTGTATTCGATGCCCATGGCGCGCGCGCCGCGCTTGGCGGCGGCGATGACCGTGCGGCCGTCGCCGGAGCCGAGGTCCATCACGAAATCGCGCGGCGTCACCTTGGCCATGTCGAGCATCTTGTTGACCAGCGCGTCCGAGGTCGGCACCCAGACGACGTCCTTGCCTTCTTGGCCGACCGCGGGCTCGTAGGCCGTGGGCGCCTTTTGCGCCTGCGCGGCGGCGAGCGTGCAGGAAGCGGCGAGAACGAAAGCGAGGGCGTGGCGCAGGGCGGGTACGGCGTGCATTGCGGGGTCTCCGGATCGAATCGAGGGGCGCATGTTAGCGCCCCTGTTAACGCGCGGGCGCGCAAGTTCGCTGACAGCCGCGGGGCGGCGCGCCGCCGCTCCGGTTTGGTGCAACGGCCCTAGCCGCCCACGCCGAGGTAGGTCGCGGTGACCTGGTGGTCCGCGCGCAACTGGGCCGGCGTGCCCGTGAACACCACGGTGCCGTGGTCTACGACGTAGACGCGGTCGGCGAGCTGCAGGGCCATCTCCGCGTTCTGCTCGACGAGCAGCATGCTGACGTGCTGCTTCTTGAGCTCGCGGATGGTGTCCATCACCGCGTTCACCACCAGCGGCGCAAGGCCCTGCGAAGGCTCGTCGAGCAGCAGCAGCTCGGGCCCGGTCATGAGCGCGCGCGCGATGGCGAGCATCTCCTGTTCGCCCCCCGAAAGGAGGCGCCCTTTGCTGTCCAGCCGCTCGCGCAGCGCCGGGAAGCGCCCGAGCACCTCCTCCATCTGCCAGCGCGAGCCCTTGCGCTGCGCGATGGCGAGGTTCTCGCGCGTGGTGAGGTAGGAGAAGATGCCGCGCGTCTCGGGCACCAGCGCGATGCCCATCTGGCTGATGCGGTGCGCATCGAGCCCCGCGATGTTGCGGCCCTTGTAGAGGATCTCGCCCTTCTTCGGCGGCGTGAGGCCGGTGACGCTGCGCATGGTGGTGGTCTTGCCGGCGCCGTTGCGGCCCAGGAGCGCGACCACCTCGCCCTCGGCGACCGCTAGGGACAGGCCGTGCAGGATGTGGCCGAGGCCGTAGTAGGTGTCGATGCCCTTGATGTCGAGGATCACGCCGCCACCCCGCCCAGGTAGGCGCGCCGCACCTCGGGGTTCTTCTGGATCTCCTGCGGCGTGCCCTCCGCGATCAGGCTGCCGAAGTGCATCACCGAGATGCGGTCGGAGACGCTCATGATGATGTCGATCTTGTGCTCGATCAGCACGATGGTGTAGCGGCCCTTCAGCGTGCGCACCAGCGCCACCATCTTGCGCGTCTCGTCGGGCGAGAGGCCAGCGGCGGGCTCATCGAGCAGCAGCACGCGCGGCGCCGCGGCGAGCGCGATGGCGAGCTCGAGCTGGCGTTGCTCGCCGTGCGAGATCTCGCGCGCCGGGATGTCCGCCTTGGCGAGCAGCCCCACATCGGCCAGCGCCTGGCGTGCGCGCTCGGTGACCTCCGGGTAGCGCTCGGCCTTGCGCCAGATGAGGCCCTGCCAGGACTTCCCGGTGGCGAAGGCCGCCACCCAGACATTGTCGAGGAGCGAGAAGGCAGGGAAGACGGTCGTCCGCTGGTAGGAGCGCGCCAGGCCCAGGTGGGCCACTCGCTCGGCGGGCGTGCCGGCGATGTCGCGCCCGTCGAGCAGGATGCGGCCCGACGTCGGCGGGAACGTCCCGGTGAGCAGGTTGAACAGCGTCGTCTTGCCCGCGCCGTTCGGCCCGATGATGGAGTGCAGCGTGCCGGCCTCGATCGCGAGGCTCACGTCGCTCACGGCGGTCAGCGCGCCGAAGGACTTGGTCAGGCTTTGTGTTTCGAGGATCGCCATGTCCAGAACCGGGTCCAGGCCTCCACCACGCCGCCGCGCAGGAACAGCACCACGATCACGAA
>DASTHP010000261.1:0-5434 GCA_035718125.1 Burkholderiales bacterium
TCGGCTACGCGGAGGAGCTTGGCTACCGCATCAAGCTGCTCGGCATCACGCGCCGCGCGAAGAAGGGCATCGAGCTGCGCGTGCACCCCACGCTGGTGCCGGCGCGGCGCCTGATCGCCAACGTCGAGGGCGTGATGAACGGCATCCTCGTCAAGGGCGACGCGGTAGGCGCGACCATGTACTACGGCGCGGGCGCGGGCAGCCAGCCCACCGCGAGCGCGGTGGTGGCGGACCTCGTGGACGTGACGCGCCTCATCACCGCGGACCCGGGGCACCGCGTGCCGCACCTCGCCTTCCAGCCCGACCAGTTGTCGGATACGCCGATCCTGCCGATCGGCGAGGTGGAGACCTCCTACTACCTGCGCATGCGCGTGCTGGACAAGCCGGGGGTGCTCGCCCGCATCACGCGCATCCTCGCCGACTCGCGCATCTCGATCGACGCCATGGTGCAGAAGGAGCCGGGCGAGGGCGAGCAGCGCGTGGACATCGTCATGCTCACGCACCGCGCGCTGGAGAAGAACGTGGACAAGGCCATGGCGCGCATCGAGCGCCTGCCGACGGTGGTGGGCAGGGTGACGCGCGTCCGGCTCGAGGAGCTGCTGTGACCAGGCCGCTCGCACTGGCGCTCGCGCTGGCGGCGCCGCTCGCCTTGGCGCAGGCGCCCGCGCCAACGGAGCAAAAGCCCGCGACGAGGCAGCCCGCCAAGCCGGCGGCAGCGCCGCAGAAGCCGCGCAGCGCGCAAGGCACGCCGAAGGCGCACGCCAAGCCCACGCCGGAGCAGATCCGGCGCTTCAACGAGCTGCAGCAACAGGGCGGCAAGCAGTAGGCGCTTGCGATACCTCAGCACCCGCGGCGGCGCCGCGCCGCAGCGCTTCTCCGACATCCTGCTGGAGGGCCTCGCGCCCGACGGCGGCCTCTATGTCCCCGAGTCGTACCCGCGCGCCGACCTCGCGGCGTGGCGCGGGCTGAGCTACCCGCGGCTCGCCGGCGCAGTGCTCGCGCCTTTCATGGACGACATACCCGGGCTCGAGGCCCTCGCAGAGCGCACCTACACGCGCGCCGCCTTCGGCAGCGACGCGATCGTGCCGCTGAAGACGCTGGAACCCGGGCTGCACCTGCTCGGCCTGTCGCAGGGCCCGACCCTCGCCTTCAAGGACCTCGCGCTGCAACTGCTCGGGCAGCTGTTCGAGCAGGTGCTGCGCGCGCGCGGGCAGACGCTCAACATCCTGGGCGCGACCTCGGGCGACACGGGCTCGGCCGCGGAGCACGCGATGCGCGGGCGCGAGCGCCTCGCGGTGTTCATGCTCTCGCCGCAGGGCCGCATGAGCGCATTCCAGGCGGCGCAGATGTACGCGCTGCAGGAGGCCAACATCCACAACCTGGCAGTGCAGGGCACGTTCGACGACTGCCAGGACCTCGTCAAGCAGGTGAACGCGGATGCCGCTTTCAAGGCGCGCTACCGCATCGGCGCGGTGAATTCGATCAACTGGGCGCGCGTCGCGGCGCAGGTGGTGTATTACTTCTGGGGCTACTTCCGCGCCACCCGGAGCGACACCGAGCGCGTCGCCTTCGCGGTGCCCTCGGGCAACTTCGGCAACATCCTCGCCGGCTACGTCGCGCGCGAGATGGGTTTGCCGGTCGAGCGGCTGATCCTCGCCACCAACGAGAACGACGTGCTGGACGAGTACTTCCGCACCGGGTGCTACCGCGTGCGCCGCACGGCGCAGGCGACCTCCAGCCCCTCGATGGACATCTCCAAGGCCTCCAACTTCGAGCGCTACGCGTACGACCTCGCGGGACGCGACGGCGCCCGCGTGCGCGCGCTATGGACGGAACTCGAGAAAGCGGGCGAGTTCCGGCTGCCGCCCGGCCCGGGCATTGCCTCGGGCCTTTCCACGCACGCCGATCGCCTGGCGACGATCCGCATGGTGCACGCGAAGTACGGCGTCACGATCGACCCGCATACCGCGGATGGCGTGAAGGTGGGCCTCGCGCAGCGCCCGCCCGGCGCGGCGCTCATCTGCATGGAAACCGCGCTGCCGGCGAAATTCGCCGCCACCATCCGCGAGGCGCTCGGGCAGGAGCCCGCGCGGCCGCAAGGCTTCGAGGATCTCGAGAAGCGGCCCCAGCGCTACGAGGTGATCGGCTCGGATCCCGCGGCGGTGAAGCGCGCCATCGAACGCCACGCCGTACGCTAGCGCGATCCTAGGCGTACGTTGGATAGGTCGGCTCGTACATCTGCGAGCGGATATGCGCCAGGAGCTTCGCCGGCTTGCGCTGCGCGGTGAGGCGGCGCGCGTAGGCGACTTCGGCCACGGCGGCGGCGATGTGCGCGGAAACCTCCCGGATGCGCTGGAGCGCGGGGTAGAGGCTGCCCTGCTCGAGGTCGGCTTGCGTCGTCTGGCGGGCGAGGGTGCGCGCCGCGGCGAGGAACATCTCGTCGGTGACGCGCTGCGAGCGGCTCGCGATCACGCCCAGGCCGACGCCCGGGAAGATGTAGGAGTTGTTGCCCTGGCGCGGCACGAACACGCGCCCATCGAGCGTCACCGGGTCGAACGGGCTGCCGCAGGCGAACAACGCGCGGCCGCCGGACCAGCGGTACGCCTGCTCGGCGGTGCATTCCGACTTGGAGGTCGGATTGGAGAGCGCGAACACGATCGGCCGCCGGTTGTGGCGCGCCATCGCCTCGACCACGGCCTGGGTGAAGGTCCCGCCGACCGCCGCCACGCCGATGATCGCGGTGGGCTTGAGCGCCTCCACCGCGGCGGCGAAATCGGCGATGCCGGCGTGCGCGTGCGCGTAGGGCCGCTTGTGGCCGGTCAGGTCGGTGCGGCTCGCGACCACCAGCCCGCGCGAATCGAAAAGCCAGCAGCGTCGCCGCGCCTCCTCCGCGGCCAGGCCTTCGCCCGCGAGCGCGGCGACCACCAGGTCGCAGATCCCGGTCGCGGCCTCCCCGGCGCCCAGGCACAGGATGCGCTGGTCCTTGAGCGCGCCGCCCGTGACGCGCAGCGCGGATACCAGGCCCGCCAGCACCACCGCCGCCGTGCCCTGGATGTCGTCGTTGAAGGTGCAGATGCGCTCGCGGTAGCGCTGCAGCAGGCGGAAGGCGTTGGTGTTGGCGAAATCCTCGAACTGGATCAGCGCGCCGGGGAACACCTTCTGCACCGCGGCGACGAACTCCTCGACCAGCGCGTCGTAGCGCGCGCCGCGCAGGCGCTTCTGGCGCAGGCCGATGTAGAACGGGTCGCTGCGCAGGGCCTCGTTGTCCGTGCCGACGTCGAGCACCACGGGCAGGCAGCGCCGCGGATGCACGCCCGCGCAGCCGGTGTAGAGGGAAAGCTTGCCCACCGGGATGCCCATGCCGTTCGCGCCCAGGTCGCCCAGGCCGAGGATGCGCTCGCCGTCGGTGACCACGATGATGCCGATGTCGCGCTGCGGCCAGTTGCGCAGCACCTTGGCGACCCGGCCGCGGTCGTTGGCGCTGATGAACAGGCCGCGCGGCCGCTGGAAGATGTTGCCGAATTTCTGGCAGGCGAGGCCGACGGTCGGCGTGTAGATGAGCGGCATGATCTCGTCGGGGTGCTCGGCGACGATGCGGAAGAACAGCGCCTCGTTGCGGTCGTGCAGCGCGTTCAGGTCGATGAATTTCTCCAGCGGGCTCGGCAGGCCGCGCAGGTGCGCGAGGCTGCGCTGCATCTGCTCTTCCTGGGTATGCACGTGCGCGGGCAGGAGCCCGCGCAGGCCGAGGCGGTCGCGCTCCTTCTGCGTGAAGGCGGTGCCCTTGTTGAACAGCGGGTCGCGCAGCAGCGACATGCCGCGGCGTCCGGCAGGCAATCTGGCTTTGGTCATATTTCCTCGGGAATCATCTTGATCGCGCCGCAGGGGCATTCCGCGACGCAGATGCCGCAGCCCTTGCAGTAGTCGTAGTTGAACTGGAAGCGCTTGCCCGGCCCCAGCTTGATCACCGCGTTGTCCGGGCACACGCCGTAGCAGTTGTCGCACTCGAAGCAGTTGCCGCAGGACAGGCAGCGGCGCGCCTCGTAGAGCGCCGTCGATTCGTCCAGGCCGTTCACCACCTCGTCGAAGGTGGACTGCCGGCGCACGATGTCGAGCACCGGGCGCACGGTCTTCGGCGCGTCCGTGTAGTACCAGGGGTTGAGCCGCTCGAAGGTCGCCGGCTCGTGCTTGGGCGGCGGCGCGTGGCGCGTGCCGCGCAGCCAGGCGTCGATGTGGCGTGCCGCCTTCTTGCCGTGGCCGATGGCGACGGTGACGGTGCGCTCGGCGGGCACCATGTCGCCACCGGCGAAGATCCCGGCGCAACCGGTCATCATGTCGGGGCCCACGCGCACCACGCCGTCCTTCAATTCCAGCCCCGGCACGCCTTCGAGCAGCGACAGGTCGACGTCCTGGCCGAGCGCCAGCACCACCGAGTCGGCGGCGAGCGTCTCGAATTCGCCGGTGGGTTGCGGGTTGCCCGAGGCGTCGAGCGCCATCTTCTCCACGGTGATCGAGGACCCGGCGGCCTGTTTGATGGTGGAGAGCCACTTGATCAGCACGCCCTCCTGCAGCGCTTCCTCGACCTCGAAGGCGTGCGCCGGCATGCGCTCGCGCGTGCGCCGGTAGACGATGATCGCCTCCTCGGCACCGAGGCGCTTGGCGGTGCGCGCCACGTCGATCGCGGTGTTGCCGCCGCCGTACACCACCACGCGCCGGCCGAGCAGCGGCTTTTCCGCGCCCTCCATGGAGCGCAGCACCGACAGGGCGTCGAGGATCTTCGCCGCGCTGCCGGCCGGGATGTAGGCGCGCTTGGCGATGTGCGCGCCTACCGCGAGGAACGCGGCGTCGAACGCACCCTCGCGCATCGTCTCGCGGATGTCCGAAACCTTGGCGTTGAGCCTGAGCTCGACACCGAGGCCGACGATGCGCCGCACCTCGGCTTCCAGCACCTCGCGCGGCAGCCGGTACTTCGGGATGCCGAAGCGCATCATGCCTCCGGCGACCGGCCCGGCTTCGTGGATCGCCACCGAGTGGCCGAGGCAGGCGAGGTGGTAGGCGGCCGACAGGCCCGAAGGGCCCGCGCCGACCACCAGCACGCGCTTACCCGAGGGCGCGGGCGGCGCCGCGAACCGCCAGCCGTGGCGGATCGCCTCGTCGCCGAGGAAGCGCTCGACCGAGTTGATGCCGACCGCAGCATCGAGATTGGCCCGATTGCACTTGCTTTCGCACGGGTGGTAGCAGACGCGCCCCATCACCGCGGGCAGCGGGTTGTCCTGCGTCAGGAGCCGCCACGCCGCCTCGTAGTTGCCCGATTCGGCGTGATACAGCCACCCCTGGATGTTCTCGCCGGCCGGGCAGGCGCCATTGCACGGCGGCAGCCGGTCGACATACAAGGGGCGCTCGGTGCGCCATGTCCCGGTGTGGTTGGCGAGGCTGG
>DASTHP010000262.1:0-2913 GCA_035718125.1 Burkholderiales bacterium
GGTGACGAGCGACCATCGCATCGCCGAGATCCGGCGCGCCGGCTATCTCTACCTGCTGATCGCGCACGTCGGCGCGATCGCGATCCTGATGTGCTTCGGCGTGCTGCACGGCTTCGGCGACTACACCTTCGCCAGCATCCGCCAGGTCGAGCTCACGCCGTTCTGGGCGACCGTCGCCTTCCTGCTCGCCCTGTTCGGCTTCGGCGCGAAGGCCGGCATCGTGCCGCTGCACGTGTGGCTGCCCGAGGCGCATCCGGCGGCGCCGTCGCCGGTGTCCGCGCTGATGAGCGCGGTGATGCTGAAGACCGCGATCTACGGCATGCTGCGGGTGACGTTCGACCTCCTGCATACGCAGATCTGGTGGTGGGGCGTGCTCGCACTCGCCATCGGCCTCGTGACGGCGCTCTTCGGCGTGGTGTTCAGCGCGGTGCAGTCGGACATGAAGCGCCTGCTCGCCTGGTCCTCGATCGAGAACATCGGGTTCATCGTGGTCGGCTTCGGGCTGGGCGTCACCTTCTCCGCCTACAAGATGTACGGCCTCGCCGCGCTCGCCCTCACGGCGATGCTCTACCACTGCCTGAACCACGCCTACTTCAAGAGCCTGCTCTTCCTCGCCACCGGCGCGGTGCTGCACGCGACCAAGGAGCGCGGCCTCGGCAAGCTCGGCGGCCTCATCCACCGCATGCCCTGGGTCGCGTGGCTCGCGCTCGTCGGCGCGCTCGCGATCGCCGGGATGCCGCCGCTGAACGGCTTCGTGTCGGAGTGGCTGCTGCTCCAGGCGTTCCTCTTCACGCCGAACCTGCCGGCGAGCTACCTCAACATGCTCGTCCCGGTGGCCGCGGCGGCGATCGCGCTGGCGGCGGCGCTCTCGGCGTACGTGATGGTCAAGTTCTACGGCGTCGTGTTCCTCGGACAGCCGCGCGAGGAAAAGCTCGCCCAAGCGCACGACGCCGGCATCCTGGAGCGGATCGGGCTCCTCTGGCTCGCGGCGGGCTGCGTCGCGTTCGGCGTGCTGCCGGTGCAGGTCATCACGCTCATCGACTTCGTGACCGGGCCGATGCTCGGCACCAACCTCTCCAAGGCGACCGGCGCCACCCACTGGCTGTTCCTCGCGCCGATCAGCGCCGAGCGCGCGAGCTACTCGCCGGCGCTCGTCCTCGTCGGCCTGGCGGTACTGACCGGGCTCGCGTGGCTCGCGGTGCGCCGCTTCTATCACGGCCGCGTCCGGCGCGCGCCGCCGTGGGACTGCGGCTTCCCGCGGCTCAACGCGCGCATGCAGGACACCGCCGAGGGCTTCGGCCAGCCGGTGCGGCAGGTGTTCGAACCGTTCTTCCGCATGACGCGCGAGCTGCCCGGCGCGTTCGACGCGGCGCCGCGCTACCGCGTGACCATCGAAGATCACCTCTGGTACTGGTGCTACCTGCCGGTCGCCCGGCTGGTCGACCGGCTCACCGGGTTCGTCACGCTGCTCCAGCGCGGCCGCATCTCGGTGTACCTGCTGTACAGCTTCGGCACGCTGCTCGTGCTGCTCTTCCTGGTGCGATGAGGGCCTCGTGCTAACGGAGTTCTCCTGGGCCGGCGCCTCCGCCCAGCTCACCGAGATCCTGCTGGCGGTGCTGCTCGCACCGCTGCTGCTCGGCTGGGTCAACCAGTGCCGCGCCTGGCTGCAGAACAAGCGCGGACCGGGCGTGCTGCGTCCCTATCTGATGCTGCGCAAGCTGATGGCGAAGGACGCGGTGGTCGCGCACGGCGCCTCGCCGCTGTTTCGCACCGCGCCCTACATCGTATTCGGCTGCATGGTCCTCGCCGTGGCCATCGTCCCCACGCTCGGCACCGACCTGCCGTATGCGCCGGCGGCGGACGCGATCGCCCTGGTGGGCATCCTCGCGCTCGCGCGGGTGTTCATCTCGCTCGCCGCCATGGACATCGGCACGGCGTTCGGCACGCTGGGTGCGCGGCGCGAGATGATGATCGGGTTCCTCGCCGAGCCGGCGCTGCTGATCGTGCTGTTCACCGCGTCGCTCATCAGCCAGTCCACGTCGCTCGCGACGACGGTCGAGACGATCTCGCAGCGGGAGCTCGCAATCTACCCGAGCCTCGCCTTCGCCGGCGTCGCCTTCACGATGGTCTCGCTCGCCGAGAACGCGCGCATCCCGGTCGACAATCCGGCGACCCATCTCGAGCTGACCATGATCCACGAGGCGATGGTGCTCGAGTACTCCGGCCGGCACCTCGCGCTGATCGAGTGGGCGGCGAGCCTGAAGCTGTTCGTCTACTCGTGCATCGGCATCGCCCTCTTCTTCCCGTTCGGCATCGCCCAGGGCGGCGACGCCGCGGGCCTGCTGCTCGCGCTGCCCGCGCTGGCGCTGAAGCTCGCGATCGGCGGGTTCCTGCTCGCGTTGATCGAGACGGTGTCGGCCAAGATGCGCATCTTCCGTGCGCCGGAGTTCCTCGGCACGGCGTTCATGCTCGCAGTGCTCGCGCTGCTCCTCCACGCGCTCCTCGAGACATGATCGCAACGTGAGCCAGTTCCTGACGCCGGCCCTGACGGGGCAGATCATCAACCTGCTGGCAGCGGTGCTGCTGCTCGTGTCGTTCGCGATGCTCGCGCAGCGGCGCATCCTGTCGCTCATCAACCTGTTCGCCGCGCAGGGGTTCGTCCTGATGCTCTCCACCGCATTCGTGGCGTGGGCGACCGGGCAGACGCACCTGTGGTGGTCCGCCGGCCTGACGCTCGTCCTCAAGGTGCTGCTCCTGCCGTGGATCCTGCATCGCCTGATCCGGCGCCTGAACGTGAAGTGGGACGTCGAGACGCTGCTCAACATCCCCACCACCATGCTGTTCGGCCTGCTGCTGGTGATCCTCGCCTTCAACCTCGCGCAGCCGGTCTCGGCGCTCGCGGGCACGATCACC
>DASTHP010000263.1:0-4534 GCA_035718125.1 Burkholderiales bacterium
TGAGCAGGCGCCCGCCCTTGGTGACCTTCACCTCGCCCTCGGCGAGGAAGAAGAAGCTGCGGCCCTTGTCGTTCTCGCGCAGGATGGTGCGGCCCTTGTCCACGCGCGACCACTTGCCGGCGTTCACCAGCTCCCAGATCTCGGCGTCGGCGAGGTCCGAGAGCATGTCCACGCGCTTGAGCGTCATGTACTTCTCGGTGTCGGGAATCGCATTGGCCGGCAGCACGAGGCTGACGATCTTCGAGAGCGCCTGCGCGAACTCCGCCCACGTCGGGTAGCGCGCCTCGGGCTTCTTGCGCAGCGCGCGCAGGATCACCGGGTCGAGCTCCCGCGGCAGGTCGGGGCGCACCGCGCTCGGCGGCAGCGGCTCGAGCTCGGTGATCTTGCGGAGCAGCGCCTGCAGGTTCTCGGCCCGCAGCGGGCGTTGCCCCGTGAGCAGCTCGTAGAGCACCGCGCCCAGCGAGTACATGTCGCTGTGAAGGGTGAGCTCCGCCCCGGCGATCTGCTCCGGGGACATGTAGTAGGGCGAGCCCATCAGCGCCGTCTGCACCGCGTGGCTCTTGCGCAGGTAGGCCGCGCCGAAGTCGGCGATCTTCACGTCGCTGCCCTTGGCGAGCATCAGGTTGGCCGGCTTGATGTCGCGGTGCACGATGCCTTCCTTGAAGGCGTAGTCGAGCGCGCCGCACACCTTGAAGCCGATCTGCAGCACGTCGGCCACCGGCAGCAGCTTCTCGGGCTTGGTATAGGCCGTGAGGTCGCCCCCGGTGACCAGCTCCATCGCGATGTAGCCCGAGTCCTCGCCCACCACGGCGTCGAGGATGGAGACGATGTGCGGATGCTTGAGCTTGCCCGCGAGCGAGGCCTCGTTGAGGAACTGGCCGCGCAGGGCGGTGCCGAACTCGGGGTCGCGGAACACTTCCGGCTCGATGGTCTTGAGCGCCACCTCGTTCCCGGAAAAGGTGTCCCGGGCAAGGTACACCGTGCCGGTGGCGCCCTTGCCGAGCATCTTCTGGACGTCGTACTTCCCGACCTGCAGGCTCAGCCCCAGGTCCGCCACTGCCGTCAACGTTGAGCCTCCCGGACGCGATGTTACTGCATCGCGCCGCTTGCCGAGCGCACGCGCCCGGATGACAATCGGCTACTCCCAGGGTCCGGCCACAGGCAGATGGCGCACAAGGAAGTCCCAGTCGAGTTCCTCGAGTTCGGCATGTTCGTGGCCAAGCTCGACCGGCCCTGGACGGAGACGCCTTTCGTGTTCCAGGGCTTCGTGCTGAAGACCGAGGAGCAGCTCGAGACGCTCAGGAAGTACTGCAAGAAGGTCTACGTCGACCCCGAGAAGCGCCAGGAGTCGGTGGCCGTCAAGCACCTCGCCCTGCCGCCCTCCACGCGCCAGGTGATCGCCGAGCAATCCAAGGAAGTGGTGCGCGGCACGGTGGTGTACAAGGAGCTCGCCACGGTCGAGGACGAGCTGCCGCGCGCGCGCACGGTCTTCGCGCAGACCAACAACATCGTGCAGACCATGTCGCGCGCGGTGGTGAGCGGCAGCGCGCTCGACGGCGGCCGCGCCCGGCAGGCGGTGGCCGAGATCACCGACTCGGTGATCCGCAACCCGGACGCCATGATGCTGCTGGTCACGATGCGCGAGATGGCGCAGGAGACGCTCAACCGCTCCACCCAGGTCTCGGTGTACATGACCGTGTTCGGGCGCTTCCTGCAGCTCGAGCGCGAGCGCCTGGAGCTGCTCGGCCTCATTGGCCTCCTGCAGGACGTCGGCATGCTCAAGCTGCCGCCGGGCATGCCGGCGCGGCGCGCCGACCTCACTTCCGCGGAGGAAGAGACTTTCCGCACCCACGTCGAGAACGGCGTGGAGATCCTCAGCAAGACGGCCGGCCTGCCGGCGGAGCTGCCGGGCTTCGCGTCGCTGCACCACGAGCGCTACGACGGCAGCGGATACCCGCGCGGCCTGAAGGGCAGCGCCATCTCGCAGATCGGCGCCATCGCCGGCATCGTCGACACTTTCGACATGCTCACGGCGCCCGCGCCCTACGGCATGCAGATGCCGCCCTCCAACGCCCTGAACGTGCTGTTCCAGAACCGCGGCACGCAGTTCCACGCCGCGCTGGTGGAGCAGTTCATCCAGTGCGTGGGCGCCTTCCCGGTGGGCAGCGTGGTGGAGCTCAACACCGGCGAAGTCGGCGTGGTGATCACACAGAACCTCGTCAAGCGCCTGCAGCCGCGCGTCATGGTGGTGCAGGACGGCAAGGGCACCCCGCTGCATCCCCACAAGATCCTCGACCTGATGAAGGAGCCGATGGCCGGCCCGGGCGAGCCCTACCGCATCCGGCGCACGCTCGACCAGGCCACGGTCCGCATCGACCCGAAAGAGCTGTTTCTGTGAGCGCGGCGGACGCCGCCGCCATCGAGCGCTTGATGCAGGACCTCGGCCTCGGCGACGAGGCCATCGCGGCGCTCAATGCGCTGGGCGGCGCGCTGCGCGCGCAGGCGCCCGAGTCCCTGCTGGCGACGCGCGGCGAAAGCGCGCTCGCCGCAGCGGCGTCGCCCTTCTTCCTGCCGCTGCTGCCGGTCGCCATGTCGGAAGCCCAGCGCGCGCTGGTCGATACGCTTTCCCTGGGCACGCTCAGCCGCGCGTCGCTGCGCCAGCTGCTCACCGAGTGGGCGCAAAGCCTCAGTCCGGCGGAAACCCACGAGCGCGCCCGGCGCGACTGCCTGCCGCTGCAGGACTTGCTGCGCGCGGGCGCACTGCGCGTCTTCGCGCAGGACAGCGCGCACTGCGAGGCGGCGCTCGCGGCCTCCGAGCACCTGTGCGCCGCGCAGCTGGCGCTGCTGGCCACGGCCGCGGCGCGCGGCGGCCCGGAAGCGCGCGGCGACGGCGGCTCCGGCCAGGCCGCGATCACGGCGCAGCTGGACGCCTGCATCGCGGCGCGGCTCGCCGACGGCCAGCAGCTGGCCCTGCTCTACGTCGATTGCGGGGTCGTCGACCGCATCGACGGGGTGTGGGGGTACCTGGTCGGCGATGCCGTGCGCGAGCGGCTCGGCGCGCGCCTCAAGAGCGAAGTGCTGCGCGAGCACGACCTGCTCGGCGACCCCGGGCGCGACGCGTTCGCCTGCGTGCTCGCGACGCTGCCGGGCGTGGGCGTCGCGCTGCTCGCCGCCGAGAAGATCCTGCGCACGCTGGACGCGCCCCTGTGGGTGGACGTGAACGAGGTCTTCGCGCGACCCGCCGTCGGCATCGCCCTGTACCCGGAGCACGCGGACAACGCCGTCGCGCTGCTGCAGCGCGCGCGCACCGCCAGCAGCGCGGCGCGCGACCGCCCCGAGCGCTTCGCGCTGTACTCGAGCGAGCAGGAGCGCGACGAGGCGGAGCTGCTGCTCTATGAGAACCGGCTGCACGCGGCGATCTCGCAGGACGCCCTGGACATCGTGTTCCAGCCGCAGCTCGACCTGCGCTCGAACCTGCTGGTGGGCGCGGAGAGCCAGCTGCGCTGGCGCGACGCGAAGCTCGGCGCCGTGCCGGTGGAAAAGGCGATCGCGGTGGCCGAGTCCGCGGGGCTGGTGAACGAGGTGACGCTGTGGCTGGTGAACGGCGCGCTGCGCAACTGCCGGCACTTCCGCGACGCCGCGGGCCTGGACCTGCGCGTCGGCGTGAAGCTCTCGGCGAAGAGCCTGCGCCAGTCCGACCTGCCCGATTTCGTCGCCAGCGCCCTGAAGACCTGGAACCTGCGCCCCAGCCGCCTCGTGCTGGAGATCACCGAGACGGCGATCCTCGCGCGGAGCCTGGAATCGGTGGAGACGCTGCAGCAACTGCGCGCCGTGGGCGTGCGCCTGTGCCTGGACGATGCCGGCGCGGGCTACGACGCGCTGTCCTGGCTCGTCACGCTGCCGTTCCACGAGCTGAAGATCGACCTCGCCGCGGTGGGCAACATCGCGGAAGTGCCGCAGAAGCTCGCGCTGGTGCGCGCGCTCATCGAGCTCGCGCACGAGCTCAAGCTGGAGGTGGTGGTCGCGGGCGTCGAGGACGAAGCGACCACGGCGCTCCTCAAGCAGCTGCGCTGCGACCTGGCGCAGGGACCCGCGATCGGCGCGCCGCTGGACGCCGCCGCCTTCATCCAGCAGCACAAGACGGACTAGGGAGGCGCTGCTCAGGCTGTCTCGCTTCACGCCGCACGGCAGCGCGGAACCCGACGGCGCGGATCCGACGAGCGCCTAGGTGATGACCAGGCGCATGCGGCTTTCGTAGTTCAGTTTCGGGTCGTCGAAGCGCGTGTCCTTGGTGACGTAGGTGATCGCCGCCGCGCGGCGCCAGTGCGGCGAGCGGTTGGCGCCCGAGCGATGGATCGTGCCGCCGTGATGGAAGGAGACGCCGCCGCGCGGTACCGGTGCGTCCGTGAGCCGCAGCTTGTCGAGCACCTGCTGCGCGATCTGCAGGTGGAACGGCTGGTCGGGCGGCGCGAAGTGCGGGTAGATCGGCCCGCGATGCGAGCCGTCCACGAACTGTAAGCAGCCGTTCTCCACC
>DASTHP010000264.1:0-5124 GCA_035718125.1 Burkholderiales bacterium
GCGGCGCAGCGCCGATTTGATGTTCAGCTTGCGGGCGCTCTACAAATACCGCTAAAGAGACCGGTTCCCGAAGGCCCGTTCTCGCTGGAAGCTGAACGGGCTTTTTCGTTTGCGGGGACGCGCGTTGATCGTAGAGGCGAAAAAGGCGAGGTTCACCGAGCCCCTGAAGCTCAAGGGCGGCGCCGTGTTGCCCGAGTTCGAGATCGCCTACGAGACCTACGGCACGCTGAACGCGCAGCGCTCCAATGCGGTGCTGGTGTGCCACGCGCTGAATGCCTCGCACCACGTCGCCGGCACCTACGCCAATGATCCGGACAGCCTCGGCTGGTGGGACAACATGGTCGGGCCCGGCAAGCCGCTCGACACCGAGCGCTTCTTCGTCATCGGCTCGAATTACCTCGGCTCGTGCTTCGGCTCGACCGGCCCCGCCTCGCCCAATCCGGCCACCGGCAAGCCCTGGGGCGCCGACTTCCCGGTGGTCACGGTGGAGGATTGGGTCGCAGCGCAAGCGCGCCTCGCGGATTTCCTCGGCATCGAGCGCTTCGCCGCGGTGATGGGCGGGTCGCTGGGCGCCATGCAGGCGCTGCAGTGGGCGCTCTCCTACCCCGAGCGCGTGCGCCACTCGATCGTGATCGCCGCGACGCCGCGGCTCTCGGCGCAGAACATCGCCTTCAACGAGGTCGCGCGCCAGGCGATCATGACCGACCCGGACTTCCACGGCGGCCACTACTACGAGAAGGGCGTGGTGCCGGTGCGGGGGCTACGCATCGCGCGCATGATCGGCCACATCACCTACCTGTCGGACGACGCGATGATGGAGAAGTTCGGGCGCGTGCTGCGCGGCAAGAGCACGCCCGGCTTCGGTTTCGACGTCGATTTCGAGATCGAGAGCTACCTGCGCTACCAGGGCGACAAGTTCGCGACCTATTTCGACGCCAACACCTACCTGCGCATCACCAAGGCGCTCGACTACTACGACCCGGCGGCCGAATTCGGCGGCGACCTGTCGGCGGCCTTTGCGCGCGCGAGCGCGGACTTCCTGGTGGTGTCCTTCACCTCCGACTGGCGCTTTGCCTCGGCGCGCTCGCGAGAAATCGTGCGCGCGTTGCTGGACAACAGGCGCGTGGTCTCCTATCTCGAGATCGACGCGCCGCAGGGCCACGACGCCTTCCTGCTGGACGATCCGCGCTACCACGGCGCGCTGCGCGCCTACTACGGGAACATCGCGCTGTGACCGAGGCCGAAGTCATCGCCGGCTGGATCGCGCCCGGGGCGCGCGTGCTGGACCTGGGATGCGGCGACGGCCGGCTGCTCAAGCTCCTGTGGGAGACCAGGCAGGCGCCAGGCTACGGCGTCGAGATCGACGACGCGCACGTGCTCGAATGCCTGAAGAACGACGTCAACGTCCTGCAGATGGACCTGGAGGACGGCCTGGCGGCGTTCGCCGACCAGTCCTTCGACCGCGTCATCCTCTCGGAAACCCTGCAGGCGATCCACCGCCAGGAACCGCTGCTCAAGGACATGCTGCGCGTGGGACGCGAGGCGATCGTGTCCTTTCCCAACTTCGGCTACTGGCGCGCGCGCATCCAGATCGCGCTGGCCGGCCACATGCCGGTGTCCAAGGAACTGCCCTACCAGTGGTACGACACGCCGAACGTGCACCACTGCACGCTGGTGGACTTCGAGGCGCTGTGCGCGAAGATCGGTATCCGCATCTGCGAGCGCGTCGTGCTGCGCGACGGCGCGCCCGTCACGCTGCTGCCCAACCTGCTCGGCAGCGTCGCCCTGTACCGCGTCGCGCGCTGAGCGCGGCGCCGTCGAATTTGCGCCGTGGGTGCAATACTTCCGGGGTGGCGCTTGACCCGCCGCGTCCTGACGGCGCAGCATCGGACCTGCAGTCACCAAGAAACCCTTCACGGGAGGAACGCACATGAGCAAGAACTTGGCGGGAGCGTTGGTCATCGCGGCCGCAGCGGCGCTTGCAGGCTGCGCGGACATGCAGAGCAAGATGCCCGACTGGATGCCGGGCAGCGGCGCGATCAACGTCACCCTGAGCGGCGCCGAGGAAGTGCCGCCGGCGAAGACCGAGGGCTCCGGAAGCGGCAGCTTCCGTGTCGCGCAGGATGGCGCCATCACGGGCAGCGTGACGACCAAGGGTGTCGCCGGCACGATGGCGCACATCCACCAGGGCGCCAAGGGCAAGAACGGCCCGGTCATCGTGCCGCTCACCAAGAACGGCGACACCTACAGCGTGCCCGCGGGACGCAAGCTCACCGAGTCGCAGATGAAGGCCCTCAAGGAGGGCAACCTCTACGTCAACGTGCACAGCAACAAGTACAAGGGCGGAGAGGTGCGCGCGCAGCTGCAGCCCTGAGCGGGCAGCCGGCGCCGCGCAGTCGCAGCGCAAGTCCCGGGCGCGCCTCAGCGCCCGGAGGCCGCGCAGGCGTCCGCCTCGCGCTGGCAGGCTTCCTGGCAGCGCTGTGCCTCGGGCGCCTCGGTCGTTGTGCGCCTGCAGGTCTTGATGCAATAGTTCAGCGCCGACGCGCAGCTGGGCTGCTGCTCGTCGGCTTGCCAGATTCCCTTGTAGGCGTAATAGCCCACCGCCACGGCTATCGCGACCACGACCAGGAATCCGAACCAGCCCAGACCTCGTTGCGACGCGCGCATCAGGCACCTCCAGCGGAAGCAGGTGGCGTCGCCGCAAGCCGCGAAGCGAGCCAGACCAGCAGCAGGACCGGCACGCCGAGCGCCGCGGTGCCGATGAAGAAGGCCGGGTAGCCGAAGCTGTCGACCGCCAGGCCCGACCAACCCCCTACGAACTTGGGCAGCAGCAGCATGATCGAGCTGAAAAGCGCGTACTGGGTGGCCGAATAGGCGACGTTGGTGAGGCCGGAGAGGTAAGCGACGAACGCCGCGCTGGCGATGCCGGCGCTCAGGTTGTCCGCCGAGATGGCGAACACCAGCGCCGGCAGGTCGTGGCCGCGCGTCGCCAGCCAGGCGAACAGCAGATTAGTGAGCGCCGAGAGCGCCGCGCCGAGCATCAGGATGCGCATCACGCCGTAGCGCAGCGCCAGCACGCCGCCGAGCGCCGCGCCGGCCAGCGTCATCAGCACCCCGTACACGCCCGATACCGCGGCCACTTCGTCCTTGGTGAAGCCCATGTCACGGTAGAAGGGGTTCGACATCACGCCCAGCACGATGTCGGAGATGCGATAGGTGCCGATCAGCGCCAGCAGCAGCAGCGCGTGCCAGCGGTAGCGCAGCACGAAGTCGAGGAACGGGCTCGCCACCGCCGCGTACAGCCAGGCGAGGAAGCGCGAGTGCAGGCGCGTGGCCGCCTCCTGCTCGCGCCGCTCGGTCTCGCGGGACACCGCGACCTGCGGCTCCCTGGACAGCAGCACCGTGACGATGCCCACGCCGATCAGGGCCGCCATGCAAAGGTAGGCGACGAGCCAGGGCGCGTGCTGATAGGTCTTCTCGTCCGGGTCGAAGGCGGCAGCGATCCACAGCGCGCCCGCGGAGGCCGTGATCATCGCCATGCGGTAGCCGACCTGGTAGGCCGCGGCCATGGCCGCCTGGCGCGAGAGCTGCGCGGATTCGATGCGATAGGCGTCGAGCGCGATGTCCTGCGTCGCCGAGGCGAAAGCGACCAGCAGGGCGAACGCCACCAGCTGCGGCAAGCTCTGCAGGGGATCGGTGAACGCCATCCCCGCAAGGCCGCCGATCAGGACGAGCTGGGCCGCCAGCAGCCAGCTGCGCCGGCGGCCCAGCGCACGCGTGAGCAGCGGCAAGGGCAGGCGATCGACCAGCGGCGCCCACGCCCACTTGAAGCCGTAGGCGAGGCCCACCCAGCTGAGGAAGCCGATCGTCGTGCGGTCGATGCCGGCTTCGCGCAGCCGGTACGAGAGCGTCCCCAGCACCAGCAGCAGCGGCAGGCCCGCGGCGAAGCCGAGCAGCAGCATGCGCGCGACCGCCGGCTCGCCGTAGACGCGCAGGTCTTCGATCCAGCCGCGCAGGCGGCCGGAGGTGCGCGGGGCCCCGCTAGAGGGCGTAGTCATAGTCGATCGTCAGCGGCGCAT
This sequence comes from Burkholderiales bacterium, assembly GCA_035718125.1. Taxonomy (GTDB): domain Bacteria; phylum Pseudomonadota; class Gammaproteobacteria; order Burkholderiales; family SG8-39; genus JAABQT01. The sequence continues at coordinate 4,080 of DASTHP010000264.1, forward strand.
GGTCCGAGAAGCGCCTGCGCTTGAAGATCGACGCCTTCACGGCCCGCGCCGCGATGCCCGGCGTGGCGATCTGGTAGTCGATGCGCCAGCCGACATTCTTCGCCCAGGCCTGGCCGCGGTTGGACCACCAGGTGTACTGCTCCGGCTTCGCGTTGAGGCGGCGGAACACGTCGACGAAGCCGGCCGCGTCGAGCACCTGCGTGAGCCACGCGCGCTCCTCGGGCAGGAAGCCGGAATTCTTCTGGTTGGCGCGCCAATTCTTCAGGTCGATTTCCTTGTGCGCGATGTTCCAGTCGCCGCACAGGATCACCTCGCGGCCGCTGCGCTTGAGCTTCTTCAGCTGTGGCAGGAAGGCCTCGAGGAAGCGGAACTTGGAGGCCTGGCGGTGCGGCCCGCTCGAGCCCGAGGGCAGGTAAAGCGAGACGACCGAGAGCTTGCCGAATCGCGCCTCGAGGTAGCGGCCCTCATCGTCGAACTCCTTCACGCCGAAGCCCTCGCGCACTGCGTCCGGCCGCGCGCGGCTGTAGAGCGCGACGCCGGCGTAGCCTTTCTTGTCGGCGTGCGAAAAGCAGCCGTGCAGCCCTCGCGGCGCGCGCATGGTGGCATCGAGGTCGCCGTCGTGAGCCTTGATCTCCTGCAGGCACACGAGGTCCGCCTGCTGCGCGGCGAGCCAGCGGTACAGGCCCTTGCGCGCAGCGGAGCGGATGCCGTTGACGTTGAGGGTGATGACTCTCATGGAAGCAGGGGGGGATGAAGCGTCCCCCGCACCCCCCTGTCGCGGCTAATTGGCGTCAGAGGTGCCCCGCGCCCCTAGCTCGAGGGGAAGCTGGAGACGCCGCCGTGCGCGGCGGACCACTCCGCCGGCGCATGGAGGAACTTCTCGACCTGCGCCACCTGCGCGGCGGCGAGGTAGTTGCCCTGCTTCACGACCCTGAGCACGTCCCACCAGGTGGCGAGGTGGTGCAGGCGCACGCCCAGCTCCTGCATCACCTTCTTCGACTCGGGAAAGATGTCGTAGTAGAAGTTCACGAACACGTGCTCGACG
>DASTHP010000265.1:0-5948 GCA_035718125.1 Burkholderiales bacterium
GTAGGCGTGCTCGGTGAGCCCCTTGGGGGTGACCGACTTCGCCTTGGCGAGCGGGTGCGTGGGCGCGCACACCACCTGCAGCTCGTCGTCGCAGATCAAGTCGGTGACGAGCGAGGGCAGGTGCGACTCGCCCTCGATGAAGCCCAGGTCGAGCGCGCGCTCGGCGACGCGATCCTGTACCGCCTCGGAATTAGCCACGAACAGGCGCGGCACCACGCCGGGGTAGCGCGCCTTGAACTCGCCCAGCACCTGCGGCAGCAGGAACTCCGCGATGGTGGTGCTCGCGCCGATGAGCAGCGGCCCGGCCACCTGGCCGCTCATTTCCTTCAGCCGCGTGTCGAGCTCGGCGGACATGCCGAGGATGCGCTCGGCGTAGTCCAGCGCCACCTGGCCCGCGGGGGTGAGCGCGATGCGTCCGTGCGCGCGGTCGAAGAGCCGGGTGTTGAAATGCTCCTCGAGCTGGCGGATCTGGAAGGTGACCGCGGGCTGCGTCATGAACAGCGCCTCCGCTGCCTTCGTGAAGGACAGGTGCTTCGCTACCGCGTGAAACACCTGCAGCCGACGATCCGCCATGGTGGTGTGCCGCGACGCTGGGTGGCAATAAGGAGATGCTATTCAAGCATAAAGGCGAGCCGCCATAAAGCCGCCGGCGCTCGCAGCTAATGACTTCGGCGGGTCAGGCCGCGTCGCGGCGCCTAGCCCCAGGGCGCGACCGAATCCCGGTAGGCGTGCCAGGTCATGTGGCCGACCAGGGGCAGGATGACCACCAGCCCGAGGAATCCGGTGGCGAATCCCAGCGCCGTCGCGACCACGATGCAGGCTGCCCAGGCGAGCATCGTCGCGAAGTTCGCGCGCAGTGCGTTGAAGCTCACGATCGCCGCGGTGATCGTGTCGAGGTCGCGGCGGTCGAGCAGCGCCGGCAGCGACAGCGAGGAGGTGGCGAACACGAAGAGCGCGAGCCCCGAGCCCGCGGCGGCGTAAGCGGCACCGAAGGCCCAGGCGTCGGGCGAGGACCAGTCGATGCGCCCGCCAGGGAAGAACAGCGCGACCACGACCACCGACACGCGGATCCACACCGCAAGCAGCAGCGTGAGCACCAGTGCGTAGAAGCCGATCGAGGGGAAGTTCGCCTTCCAGGCGACCAGCGTCGGGCCGAGCCGCACCGGCTCGCCGCGCTCGCGCCGGCGGCTGATGTCGTACAGGCCGATGGCGAGGAACGGCCCGACCAGCAGGAAACCGGTGGTGAGCGCGATGCCGACCGCGCCGGCAAACCAGTTCGTGAGGAGGAACCCCATGCCCGCGAGCACCGCGCCGTAGAACAGGCTCGGGCCGGGCGCGGCGACGAAATCGCGCCAGCCCGCTGCGAGCCAGCGGCGCAGCCCGCCCGGCGCGACGGCCTTCGGCCTGGGCGCTACGAAATCCTGCTGCGGAGGTGCGCTGGGGCCCGACATGCTCGGCCCCTAGTCTAGCGAGGCGACGCGCTCGCCGGGAGCCGGGCCGCGAGCGACACGGCGGACCAATGCGAAGGTACGACGCCTACGGCTTTTTCGGCGTCTTGTACTCGGCTTCCTTCTGGAACGGCTTCCAGACGGTTTCGTAACCGACAAACCCCTTTGCGGTCGGCGCCAATTGACGCGTCGTATAGAAAGGCGTGTGGCCGTCGGGAACCTTGGTGGTGGGTTTCTTCTCCTCGCTCATCAGTCGCCTCTCTTGCCGTGAAGTCGGGATTGCAGCTTGCTCAAACTGCTCTCATGAGCGACGGATCGACGTCCGCGCCCGCAATGATCGCACCGCCTGCCCTGGTCTCTTCCTCGGTCGCATCGCGCACAGTCAATATCTCGAGCGTAAACACGACCTGCCTGCCGCAGAGGGGGTTGTTGCCATCGACCGTCAGCTTCTCGTCGTCCACCTGCGTCACGAGAAAGCTGCGGGTCTGGCCCTTGTCGTTCTCCATGAGGATGGAGGTGCCGACTTGCCGGTACTCCTCGGGAACGTTGTCGATGTGATCGCTGAAAACCAGAGACTCGTCCCTAGGGCCGAAGATCTGGTTGCCGTCGATCGGCACCTCGATGACGTCGCCCGCGGACTTGCCCTCCAGCTGACTGTGGACGGAAGGGGCCAGGATTTCATTGTGTCCGTGGACATAGCCCAGCGGGAACTCGACCCTGGTGAGGACATGCCCCGTCCTCCCGTCGGTCACCTTGTAGGTGAGCTCGACGAACTTGCCGTGTTGGATGGTCTCGCTCATGCCGAATCCGGACGAATCGCTCAGAAGATGGATGCGCCAAAGATCCTGACCTGCCCATTCTCATAGCCGAGAACGAGCCTGCCAAGCCATTCGCCCGGCTTCTTGGTGCTGCGCTGCCGGTAGAGAACCGTCACATGCTCGCCCCGGCGGATGATGCCGAGGTGGTCGGCGTCTGCGGACAGGCTTCTCGCCAGCTCGCTGTTGGCGAACTGGTGGCCGGCCACCACCTGGTTCATGGCTAGCGCCAGGGAATTGGAGAAGTTCCTCGTGAACTCTCCGTACTTGCCTTCGTTCGAATACTTGACGAGGTCGCGCCACAGGCGATCGGCGATGGCGAGAATCTCCTCGTCGGTTTTCTCGATGATGTTCGCGCGCGGCTCTTCGCGGGCGGCAGTGACCGGCTTCATGGGGCTCGCAACGATCGACATGCGGGTCTCTCCGGCTACTCCTTGTCCCCGACCAGGTGATAGCAGGGCGCCTTCTCCATGGTGTATTCGCCGGTTTGCGGATCGCGGCGCGAAACCGTCAGCACGTGCCAGTTGGCGTCGTCCACCTTCATGGCGTCGCCCCGGTAGTAGTAGCCCGGCCAGCGCGTCTCCTTGCGGAACAGCGTGTGCTGCGTGACGCACTCCGCGGCGCGATGACGGTGCTTCAATTCCCACGCACGCAGCAGCTCGTGAATATCCTTCGCCGCCAGATTCTCGAGGTCTTCCTCCATGATCTTGAGCTTCTTGAGCCCGATGTTCAGCAGCTTCTCGTTGGTCATGTAGTTGACGGTCACGCCGCCGCAATACTCGTCCATCAGTTTCTGCAGGCGGTCCAAGCCCTGCTGGGGATTGATGTAGTGCGGATTGACGGTGCCCGCCACGACCGCATTGCGGTAGACCTTGTAATGCTCCAGCGGCTTGTAGATCTCCTTCTTGCGGCGATCGATCTGCGCATCGGATACGACGATGCCTTCGGCCTTGCCGTCGTCGATGTACTTGCAGGCGGCCTTCGCGGCGAGGCGGCCCTCGGTGAACGAGCCGGAGGAGAAGGCGTGCGGCGTGCCGCCGACCGCGTCGCCGGCGCCGAACAGGCCTGCGATCGTCGTCATGCGGTTGTAGCCCCAGAAATACTCGGGAGGCGAAACGTCCTCGGGACCCGAGCACCAGGCGCCCGAGCCGGTCGCGTGCGAGCCCATGACGTAGGGCTCGGAGGTGGTCAGCTCGGGATTCTCGTTCTTGGGATCCACGTCGGTGGCGGCCCACAGCACCGCCTGGCCGATGGTCATGCCGAGGAAGTTCTCCCAGCCGACTTCTTCCAGATGCGGATCCTGGAAGGCCTTCATGGTCACCATGTGGATGGGGCCGCGGCCTGCGTTCACTTCATTGATGATGCAATGGTTGCGCAGGCAGGTCGGGATCGGCCGGTGGGTCAGGTGAAAGGAATCCGGATCGAGATATTCCTTGCCGACCATCTTCTGCAGCTCGGGCCACCATTTGGACTCGAACTCTTCGCCCAGGCCGTTCTGCGTATAGGTCTTCAGGTGCAGGAAGTAGGCGCCCACCGGGCCGTAACCGTCCTTGAAGCGTGCCAGCACGATGCGATTCTCCATCTGCGTCATCTTGGCGCCAGCGTCGATCATGAGCCCATAGGCGGACGCGGACGACCAGGGCGCATACCAGGTGCGGCCGGCACCTTCGCCCACGGAACGCGGCTTGAAGATGTTGGAGGCGCCGCCCGCGCCGCAGATCACGGTCTTGGCCTTGAAGACGTGGTAATCGCCCGTGCGCACGTTGAAGCCGACGGCGCCGGCAATCCGGTTCTCCGTGGCTTCGTCCATCAGCAGGTGGGTGACGCAGATGCGGTTGAACACCTTGTCCGCCGATTTCTTGGCGGCCTCGGCCACGATGGGCTTGTAGGACTCGCCGTGAATCATGATCTGCCAGCGACCTTCGCGCAGATAGCGCCCGGTCTTCGGGTCCTTCATGATGGGCAGGCCCCACTCCTCGAACTGGTGCACCGTGGAGTCGACGTGACGGGCCATGTCGAACAGCAGGTCTTCGCGCACCAGCCCCATCAAGTCGATGCGGGCGTAGCGGACATGGTCCTCGGGCTTGTTCTCGCCCCAGCGGGTGCCCATGTAGCAGTTGATGGCGTACAGGCCCTGGGCGACCGCCCCGGAGCGATCGATATTGGCCTTCTCGGCAATGACGATCTTCTTGTCCTGGCCCCAGAATCTCGCCTCCCAGGCGGCACCGGTGCCGCCAAGACCCGCACCGACGACCAGGATGTCGATGCCGTCCTCGATGATCGTTTTGTGTGCCATCAGTAGTACACGCCTTTCTTCATCGTGAGACCGGCGGCCTCGAGCGTATGCAGGCCGCCGTCATCCATGCGGATGAATTTCGGCTCGCTGTACAGCAGCTCGCCGTCGCGCATTTCCTTGCTGGGTGCGGGAACGTCCGCGAGCTTGGGGATCGCCTGTCCCCAGGGCTTGGTGGTGATGGGCGAGAGGAAGTTCTTTTCCGTGCCGTTGCGGAACTTGATCCGCCAGGCGATCGTGCCTTTCTGTTCGTCGCGGTGGACGCGAACGCTGTGGCCCAGCGGGGCGAAGTCGGCATAGCCGCGCACGTCGATCGCATGCTGCGGGCAAGCCTTCACGCAGGAGTAGCACTCCCAGCACATGTTGGGCTCGATGTTGTACGCACGCCGATAGGTCTTATCGATGTGCATGATGTCCGAGGGACAGATGTCGACGCAGTGTCCGCATCCGTCGCACCTCGTCATGTAGACGAAGGTAGGCATGAGTCCGGCTCCTTGTTCGTTACGACAGGCCTTGCTGCCTGCTTCCTAGTAGTGGCGGGGCGCTTCGCGCTTGATGCCGAGTCCCATGTCCATCGGCGCGTTCTGCAGAAGCTCCATCGAGTGCCTCTTCTGCTGCTCGGGGTCGTCGCGGGTCTGCGTCGGCAAATTCTCGGCCGTGCCATCGGCCCTGGTGATTCTCTTCTCAAAGGCGGCCGCGGGCTTGAAGAACATGTGCGCGAACTTGGACCACGGCACGCCGGCGAACAGCACCGTGGTGGCGAGGATGTACAGGCCGAAGAGCACGTTGGCGCCGGCACCGCCCTTCGCCTGCACCCAGGCCCAGACGAGCCCCAGCGTCGCGCTGGCGAGCATCGACAGGATGAACAGGTCGGCGCGCACGACGCGGAACGGCGAGTTGCCCTCCGCGGCCACGTCCACGCGGATGAAGAACCAGAACCAGTAGCCGCCGACGCAGACCATCAGGCCGCCGAGCCACCAGAGCTGCGCCCAGAGCGCGCGCGCCGAGGGGTCGAATACCAGCACGGCGGTGGCCAGCACATACAGCACGAAGCCGTACATGCCGAGCAGGTGCGCGATGCGCCGGCGCGGGTTGCAGAACTCGCCGGAGGCGAGCACGTCGACGACGGCCGTCTGCACGGCGATGGACACGAGCTCGCCGCCCCCGAGGGCCCGGGCACCCTTCGCCTTCGAATTGCGCATGTTCTGGAAGAAGTACCTGGCGCTGCCCTTGTGCACGACCTCGAACAGCGTGCCCGCGATGACCAGCAGGAACATGACGATGACGTAGGCCTGCATGACCGCAGGCGACAGGGTTGCCGACAGCGCGGCAAACGGATTGGTGCTGAACATTGGGCTGGTCTCCTCGCCGTTCCCTCGGCCGGGAATTCTA
>DASTHP010000266.1:0-3162 GCA_035718125.1 Burkholderiales bacterium
GCTCGCGCTGGCAGAGCTCGCCGAGCGCGCGGGTTTCCCCAAGGGCGTGCTCAACATCATCACGGGCGACGCGCCCGCGATCGGCGGGGAGCTGTGCGCCAACCCGACGGTGCGCAAGATCTCCTTCACCGGCTCGACCGAGGTCGGGCGGCTGCTGATGAAGCAGGCGGCGCCGACGGTGAAGAAGATCTCGCTGGAACTGGGCGGCAACGCGCCCTTCATCGTCTTCGACGACGCGGACGTGGACGCCGCGGTGGAAGGCGCGATGGTCTCCAAGTACCGCAATACCGGACAGACCTGCGTGTGCGCCAACCGGCTTTTCGTGCAGGACGGCGTGTACGACAAGTTCGCCGAAAAGCTCGCGCAGAAGGTGAAGGAGCTCAAGGTCGGCGCGGGCACGGAGGGCGGCGTCAACCAGGGACCGCTCATCGACAACAACGCGCTCGCCAAGGTCGAGGAACACGTGGCCGATGCGCTCGCGGGCGGCGCGAAGGCGCTCACCGGCGCCAAGCGCCACGCCCTGGGCAAGACCTACTACGAGCCGACCGTGCTCACCGGCGTGAAGCCGACGATGAAGATCTTCCGCGAGGAGACATTCGGACCGGTGGCGCCGCTGTTCCGCTTCAAGACCGACGCCGAGGTGGTGGAGCTCGCCAACCGCACCGAGTACGGCCTGGCGGCCTACTTCTACAGCCGCGACATCGGACGCGTGTGGCGCGTGGCGGAGGCGCTCGAGTACGGCATGGTGGGCGTGAACAGCGGCCTGATCACCACGGAGGTCGCGCCCTTCGGCGGCGTGAAGCAGTCCGGCCTCGGGCGCGAAGGCTCGAAGTACGGCTGCGAGGAATTCGTCGAAGTGAAGTATGTCTGCATGGGCGGAATCTAGGAACAGGGGAACCCAGGTTCCCCCGTTACCCCTTCCTAGAATTTGAGGCGCATCGCCAGCATCGCGGAGTCGCGGAAGCCGGACTTGCGATAGAGCGCCTGCGCAGTCGCGTTGTCGCCGTCGGTGAGCAGCATCACGCGCAGCGCGCCCTCGGCGCGCGCCTGCGCGATGACGTGCTCGAGCAGCGCCTTGCCGATGCCCTTGCCGCGGCGCTCCGGCCGCACGATGCAGTCCTCGAACCAGGCGACCTTGCCGCCCTCGGCGGTGCTGGTGGTGAAGTGCAGCGCCGCCATCGCGACAATCGCATCGCCCTCGCGCGCCACGAAGATGCGCGCGCGCGCGGGCTCGGCGAGGATGATCTCCAGCGCGCGCCGCTGCTTTTCGGGATCGGGGCTGAGCTCGGCTTCCTGCGTGAACAGGATCCCCAGCAGCTCGACGAGCTGCGGCAGATCGGACGCTCCGGCAGGCCCTAACGCAATCCCCTTGGTCGGCCGCCGGCTAGCGCCAGGCATGCACCACGATCCGGTCGTTCTGGATGGCCGGCCAAAACGGTTTGTACATGCCGCGCTTGAGAATCGCGCGGCCGATGCGATACGCGAGCGGCCGGTACCGCGGCGACACGACCTCGACACGCGAGAAGCCCACGGCCTTCAGCATGCCGACGATCGCCGCGGGATTCGGTCCGAACCAGTTGCTCGCGTCGCCCGCGAGCTCGCTCCCGGGGTAGAAGCGCATCACCGGGTAACGGGTCCACACCAGGTCGGTCACCGTCTCGAGGATCAGGTGATCGGCGCAAACGCTGAACACCTTCTCCAGCGCGAGCATCGGGTGGCGCAGGTGATATAGCACGCCGAGGAACAGCACCACGTCGAAGGTGCCGATCCGGTCCGGTGCGAGATCCATGACGTCGATGTCGTAGTCCTCGACCCTGGACCCCAGCGCGCGGCGCGCCAGCTCGAAGGCCGGCTTGCGGGTGAACCACGCGTGCGAGTCGGTCGCGAGCACGCGCTTCGCGCCGCGCCGCTCGGCCTCGAACGAGAAGAAGCCGTCCCACGCGCCGATGTCGAGCACGGTCTTGCCGCTCAAGTCGGCGGGCATCTTCAGGCGCGGCAGCGTCTGCGTTGCGACATCAATGCGGCCCGGCGTGAAGACGCCCTGGCCCAGATCCATGGCGTGGAACCACTCGTGGCGTCCAACCTCGGCTTTCAGCTGCTCGCGATCCATGGTCGGGAAACTCAGACGTTGAAGCGAAAGTGCATCACGTCGCCGTCGCGCACCACGTAGTCCTTGCCCTCGAGGCGCAGCTTGCCGGCTTCCTTGGCGCCCTGCTCGCCGCCGCAGGCGACGAAGTCGTCGTAGGCGGCGACTTCCGCACGGATGAAGCCGCGCTCGAAGTCGGTGTGGATCACGCCCGCGGCCTGCGGCGCGGTGGCGCCCTGCGGCACGGTCCAGGCGCGCACCTCTTTTTCGCCCGCGGTGAAGTAGGTCTGCAGTCCCAGCAGCGTGTAGGCGACGCGCGCGAGACGGTTCAGGCCCGGCTCCGCAAGGCCGGCGTCGGCGAGGAACGCCTTCTTGTCCTCGTCGCTCATGTCGGCGATCTGCGCTTCCAGCGACGCGCAAATGGCCACCACCGGTGCGCCCTCCTGCCGCGCGTAGGCCTCGACCTGCGCCAGCAGCGGATTGTCCTTGAAGCCGTTCTCGGCGACGTTGGCGACGTACATGGTCGGCTTCATGGTGAGCAGGAAGAAGGGCTTGATCACCGCGAGCTCCTCTTTCGACCAGTCCACCGAGCGCGCCGGGCGCCCCTCGTCGAGCGCCTTCTCGGCTTTCTCCAGCGCGGCGACGAGGCGCTGCGCCTCCTTGTCGCCGCCGGTCTTTGCCACCTTGCTGTACTTTTGCAGCTGCTTGGTCACCGACTCGAGGTCGGCGAGCGCGAGCTCGGTGTGGATGGTCTCGATGTCGGAGACCGGGTCGATGCGGTTGGCGACGTGGATCACGTTGGGATCCTCGAAGCAGCGCACCACGTGCGCGATGGCGTCCGTCTCGCGGATGTTGGCGAGGAACTTGTTGCCGAGGCCCTCGCCCTTGGAGGCGCCGGCCACCAGGCCCGCAATGTCGACGAACTCCACGACTGCGGGGATGACCTTCTCCGGCTGCGCGATCTCGGCGAGCCTGCCCAGGCGCGGGTCGGGCACCTCGACGATGCCGACGTTCGGCTCGATGGTGCAAAACGGATAGTTCTCCGCGGCGATCGCCGCCTTGGTGAGCGCATTGAA
>DASTHP010000267.1:0-5236 GCA_035718125.1 Burkholderiales bacterium
AGGAAGCCGGCGCGAAGCTCGCGATCATCGAGCAGGATTTCATGCTGCCGGACGCGCCGCAGCGCATCGCCCAGGCCGCGCTCGCGGCGCTGGGCAGCGTCGAGATCCTGGTCAACAACGCCGGCGGCTCGCGCCCCTTCAAGATCGATGCGAGCGAGGCGCAATGGGAAGAGGCGCTGACGCTCAACTTCACGCGCCAGCGCCAGCTCGCGCACGCGCTCCTCGGCCAGATGATGGCGCGCAAGTGGGGCCGCATCGTCAACATCACAGGCAAGAGCGAGCCCGAGGGCGTGAACGGCGCCTTCGCTGCCAAGGCGGCGATGCACGCCTGGGCGAAGGGGCTGTCGCGCGAGGTCGGCAAGCATGGCATCACGGTCAACTCGATCCCGCCCGGTCGCATCCTGAGCGAGCAGATCGAGCGCAACTACACGCCGGAATACCGGCAGTGGCAATCCGAGCACGAGATCCCGGTGGGCGAGTACGGCAAGCCGGAGGACATCGCGAGCCTGGTGTGCTTTCTCGCCTCGCCGCGCGCGCGCTACATTACCGGCGCAGTGATCCCGGTGGACGGCGGCCTGCGTCGCTACCAGTTCTAGTGACCGAGATGGGGGCGGACTGATGCACGTCGTCGAGCGCTTCGGCTTCTGGGCCGAGCAGTCCCGCGCAAAGGCGCTCGCGCCCGAAGTGCTGCACCACGCCAAGCGCGCGGTGGTCGACCTGCACGCGGCGATGATCTCGGGCGCGGTGGTCGCGCCCGCGACGCTGCTGGAGAAGGCGCTCGCCGACGAGCTCGACCGCGGCGAGGCGCGCCTTGCCCTCGGGCGCAAGGCGACGATGCGCGCCGCGGCGCTGATCAACGGCGCGGCGGCGCACACCACGGAAGTGGACGACATCTTCCGCGACGGCATCTACCACCCGGGCGCGCCGACCATTCCCGCCGCGCTAGCGCTCGCGCAGGCGCGCGGCGCCTCGGGCGTGCAGTTCCTGCGCGCGGTGATCGTCGGCTACGAGATCTCCACGCGCATCGGCGCCGCCATGGGCCGCGCGCACTACCGCTACTGGCACAACACCGGCACCATCGGCTGCTTTGGCGCCTGCGCCGCCGCCGCCGAGCTGCTGGGACTGGATGCTGCGCGCTTCGCGCACGCGCTCGCCACGGTCGCCACCTTCTCCGCGGGACTGCAGCAGGCCTTTCGCATGGACTCGATGTCCAAGCCCATGCACGCCGGCCACGCGGCGGAGGCCGGCCTGATCGCGGCGCTCGGCGCGCGCGAGGGCGTGACCGGGTCGCTCGACGTGATCGAGGGCGAGGCGGGCTACGGCCGCGCGATGGGCTACGACGGCGCCGCCGCGACCCCGGACTGGGACAAGGCGCTCGCCACGCTCGGGCGCGACTTCCACATCACGCGCATGACCTTCAAGAACCACACCTGCTGCGGGCACACCTTCGCCGCCATCGACGGCGCGCTCGCGCTCAAGCAGAAGATGGGCCTTGCCGCGCAGGACATCGCGCGCGTCAGGGTAGGCACCTACAAGGCGGCGCTCGACGTGGCGGGCTACGAGGAGCCGCGCACCGCGGCCGAGGGGCGCTTCTCGCTCAAGTACGTGGTGGCGACCGCGCTCACGCACGGCAGCGTGCGCTTTGCGGCCTTCGAGCCGCCGCGCCTGGGCGATGCCGCGACGCGCGACCTCATGCGGCGCGTGGAGGTGGCGGTGGACCCGCAACTCGACGCGGCGTTTCCGGCGCAGCGCGCCGCGCGCGTGGCGATCGAGGCGCGCGATGGCCGTCGCGAGGAGTTCCTGCAGCCCACGCGCATCGGCGATCCCGATGCGCCGCTCTCGGACGCCCAGCTCGAAGCGAAGTATCTCGAGCTGGCGGCACCCGTCATGGGCGAGCCGCGCGCGAAGGCGCTCCTTGCGCGCCTGTGGCGCCTCGAGACCGTGCCGAGCCTCGCCGCCTGAGGCCTGAACCTGCGCTTCCGGCCTGACGCGGGGCACGGCAGAATCCGCGTGATGTCCGCCGCAGCGCCCTCGCCGTGAACCTCGCACAAGCGCTTTTTGCGCCGCGCGCGGTCGCGCTGGTGGGCGCCTCGGGCGACGCGCGCAAGAACACCGCGCGCCCGCAGCGCTACCTGAAGAAGCACGGCTATGCGGGGCGCGTGGTGCCGATCAACCCCACGCGCGACGAAGTGCTCGGCGAGCGCGCCTACCCGAGCCTCGCCGCAGCGCCGGAGGGCATCGAGCACGCCTTCGTCATGGCGCCGGGCGAGGCGGTCGAGCAGGCGCTCGAAGACTGCGGCCAGCGCGCCGTGCCGGTGATGAGCGTTTACAGCGACGGCTTTGCCGACGCCGGCGAGGCGGGGGCGGCGCGGCAGATGCGGCTCGCGGCGCGCGCGAAGGCGCTGGGGGTGCGCCTGCTCGGCCCCAACAGCATGGGCGTGGTCAACCTGCCGGGGCGCATGGCGCTCACGGTGAACGCGGTGCTCGAGATGGAGTCGCCGCCCGCGGGCTGGATCAGCATCGTCTCGCAAAGCGGCACCATGCTCGGCACGGTGCTCTCGCGTGGCGCCGCGCGGGGCCTGGGTTTCGCCAAGCTCGTGTCGCTCGGCAACGAGGCGGACCTCGGCGCCGGCGAGATCGTCGAGCTCCTCGCCGCCGACGCCGACACGCGCGTGATCCTGCTCTTTCTCGAAACGGTGCGCGACGCGCCGCGCCTTGCAGCGGCGGCGCGCGCCGCGCATGCCGCGGGCAAGCCGGTGGTCGCGTACAAGCTCGGGCGCTCGGCGCTCGGCCAGGCGCTCGCGCGCTCGCACACCGGCGCCATGGCGGGCAGCGACAAGGCGGTGGACGCGTTCTTCCGCGATTGCGGCATCGTGCGCGTGGACATGCTGGAGACGCTGGTGGAGATCGCGCCGCTCCTCGCCGGGCGCAAGCCGCCGCGGCCTTCCCGCGCGCCGCGCGTCGCGGTAGTCACCACTACGGGCGGCGGCGCGGCGAGCGTGGTGGACCGCCTCGGCCTGCACGGCATCCAGACGGTCGCGCCTGGGTCGAACGCACCGATCATCGACCTGACGATGGCGGCGACACCGCAGAAATACGCGGCGACGCTGGATGCGCTCCTCGCGTCGCCCGAATGCGATGCGGTGCTTGCCACGGTGGGCTCCTCGGCGCAGTTCCACCCGCAGCTCGCGGTGGAGCCGATCCTTGCCGCGCAGCGCCGAGAAAAGCCGCTCGCCGCGTTCTTCACGCCGCACGCGGATCGCTCGCTCGCACTGCTTGCGAAGGCCGGCATTGCGGCATTCCGCACCCCCGAAGCCTGCGCCGATGCCTTCGCCGCCTACTTCGGCTGGCGCGCGCCGCGCGCGGCGCCGCAGCTGCCCGCGCCCGCCTTGCCGCTCGGTGCGGATGCGCTCGAAGCGATGGCTTCGCTCGGCATCGAGGTGGCGCAATCCCAGGTTGCGCGCGCGCCGGAGTATGCGCACGCCGTGCCTTATCCGTTGGCAGTCAAGATCCACGCGCCGGGCGTGGCGCACAAGACGGAGGCCGGCGGCGTGATCCTCGGCGTGCGAAACCACGATGAGCTCTTGCAGAAGGCCCGCAGCCTGCCCGGCGGCGAGGTGCTGGTGCAGAAAATGGAAAGCGGGCTCGCGGAGGCCATCGTCGGCTATCGGGACGACCCGCTGGTGGGCCCGGTGGTGCTGGTGGGGGCAGGCGGCGTGCTCGCCGAGATCTACCAGGACTACGTCCTGCGCATGGCGCCCGTGAGCGTGGCGGAGGCCGAGGCGATGATCGGCGAAGTGAAGGGGCTCGCGGTACTGTGCGGCTATCGCAACCTGCCGAAGGGCGACGTGCGCGCGCTGGCGCAGGCGGTGGCCGCCATGTCGCAGCTCGCGCTCGTGCCGGGGCGTCCCGTGGCGGAGGCCGAGTGCAACCCGGTCATCGTCAAGGCGCACGGCGCGGTGGCAGTGGACGCGCTGCTCGTCATGAAGGAGTGAGCATGGATTTCAGCTTCACGGAAGAACAAGTGCAGTTCAGGGACTCGGTGCGGCGCTTCGCCGAGAAGCATCTCGCGGGGGGCGCGCTTGAACGCGCGCACGCAGCGGAATACCCCTGGGAGGTCGCCAAGCAGATGGCCGCGCAAGGGCTGCTCGGCATCACGGTGCCGGAGGCCGACGGCGGGCAAGGCGGCTCCCTGATGGACGCGGTGATCGCCATCGAAACCATCGCCTCGGTCTGCCCGAGGAGCGCGGACGTCGTGCAGGCGGGCAACTTCGGCGCCATCCGCGTGCTCGCCGAGTACGGCACGAAGGCGCAGAAGGAGAAGTACCTGAAGCGCCTGCTCTCCGGCGAATCGGTGATCTCCGTGGGCATGACCGAGCCGGAGGCCGGCTCCGCGGTCACGGACCTCGCCACCAAGGCGACGCCCGACGGCGCGGGTTACCGGATCAACGGGTCGAAGGTCTTCACTACGCACTCGGCCTATGCCGAGGTCTATCTCGCCTACGTGCGCTTCGGGCCGGGGGTGGGCGGTATCGGCTCGGTGCTGATCGACACTCAGGCGCCGGGGGTGCGCTTCGGCCAGCGCTCGAAGTTCATGTCGGGCGAGGACTGGGCGCAGGTGTACTTCGAGGACGTGCGCGTGCCCGCCGAGATGGTGGTGCTCAAGGAAGGCGGCTTCAAGAAGCAGATCGCCGGATTCAACGTCGAGCGCATCGGCAACACCGCGCGCTCGCTTGCGCTCGGGCGCTACGCCTACGAGCGCGCCAAAGAATGGGCGCAGCAAAGGAAGCAGTTCGGGCGCCTGTTGTGCGAATTCCAGGGGCTGCAATGGAAGTTCGCCGACATGAAGATGAAGCTGGACGCCGGGCAGCTGCTGCTCTACCGCGCGGCCGCCAACGCCGATCGCGGCTTTCCGTCAGCCGAGGAGACGGCGATCGCCAAGGCCTTCTGCAACCAGGCCGGCTTCGACGTCGCCAACGAGGCCCTGCAGGTGATGGGCGGCCTGGGCTACAGCCAGGAATCGCTAGTGGAGTACTGCGTGCGGCGCTGCCGCGGCTGGATGATCGCCGGCGGCTCGATCGAGATCCTCAAGAACCGCATCGCCGAGGAAATCTTCGGCCGCTCCTTCCCCCAGCGGCCCTAGAAATTGGGGTCAGGGCCGAATTCTTTTGCATGCAAAGAATTCGGCCCTGACCCCAATTTTCTTCTAGTCGGCGCGGGCGCCGGAGACTTTCAC
>DASTHP010000268.1:0-2437 GCA_035718125.1 Burkholderiales bacterium
CCGCGGTCCTTCTTGTCCTTGCCGAACTTGCCTTTGCCTTTACCTTTGCCTCTGCGCGGCGGGGGCATGGTCACTCTCCTTCAATGAATTGGATGTCGGTCGCGTGAAGCACCAGCCGCTTGGAGCGGCGGCTCTTCGCGCATAAAAAACCTTCCACGGCCAGCGCCCGGTCCAGCGGCGCCCCGGCGAGCAGGCGCGCCTGCACGTCGAAGGCGATCGCGGGGACCTCGGCGCTCACTTGTCGTTTCGCTCCGGCTTCGGTCTGCTCGGACTCGTGGCGCAGGCTGAACTCGATCGCCGGCACGCCTGCGGGCGTATGCCGCAGTGGTCCCAGCTCGCTCAGTCGTCCGCGGATCCTGACCCGGTTCAGGCCGCCGGCGCCTCGGCGGGCTTGGCTTCCGCCGGCCGCGCCTCGCCGCGATCCATCATGGACTTCGACTTCTCCTCCTTCATCATCGGAGAAGGCGCGGTCACCGCCTTGGGCATCTGCAGGATCAGGTGGCGCAGCACGGCATCGCTGAACTTGAACGAGTGCTCGAGCTCGTTGACCGTCTCCTGGTCGCACTCGATGTTCATGAGCACGTAGTGCGCCTTGTGCACTTTCTGGATCGGGTAGGTGAGCTGGCGCCGGCCCCAGTCTTCCAGCCGGTGCACGACGCCGGTGCGCTGGGCGATAACGCCCTTGTAGCGCTCGATCATCGCGGGCACCTGCTCGCTCTGGTCCGGATGGACGATGAAACAGATTTCGTAATGCCGCATGTCGTGTTTCTCCTTATGGGGTAAGCCGCCCGCTCATGCGCAGCGGTGCGGCAAGGATGGGCGCCCGGTGGAGCGCAAGGGCGCGGATTATATGGGAATTCCACTGCGGCGCACAAGCGTTACTCGTGGGCCCGGGCCGCCGCCTGCCCCG
Source organism: Burkholderiales bacterium (assembly GCA_035718125.1). Taxonomy (GTDB): domain Bacteria; phylum Pseudomonadota; class Gammaproteobacteria; order Burkholderiales; family SG8-39; genus JAABQT01. The sequence goes on from DASTHP010000268.1 coordinate 911, forward strand.
CTAGGCGCGCGGCGGAGTTCGCCGGCGCACGGATTCGAAGAGGCAGATGCCGGCGGCGACGGAGACGTTGAGGCTGCCCACCTCGCCCGCCATCGGGATGCGCACCAGCAGGTCGCACTTCTCGCGCGTCAGGCGCCGCATGCCCTCGCCTTCGGCACCCAGCACCCAGGCGATGGCCTCCGGGAGGTTGGCCTGGTAGAGCGACTGCTCGGCGCGCTCGTCGGTGCCGACCACCCAGATCTCGCGCTCCTTCAGCTCGTCGATGGTGCGCGCGAGGTTCGTGACCATGATGTAGGGCGTCGCCTCCGCCGCTCCGCTCGCCACCTTCGACACGGCCGCGCTGATGCCGGCGGCGCGGTCCTTCGGCGCGATGACTGCGTGGACGCCGGCCGCGTTGGCCACCCTCAGACAGGCGCCAAGGTTATGCGGGTCGGTCACGCCGTCGAGCAGCAAGAGCAGCGGCGGCCCCTTCACGTTCTCGAGGATCTCGTCCACGCTGTGGCTGAGGCTCTTCAAGGCCACCCGCGCCACCACGCCCTGGTGCCGCCCGCCGCCGTAGAAGCCGTCCAGGCGCTTGGTCGGCACCTTCATCACCGTTACGCCCGCGCGCTCGGCAACCGCCGCGATGTCCTTGATGCGCGCGTCGTGGCGCGTCTCGTCGAGGAAGATTTCGACCACCGATTTCGGGTCCGCGCGCAGCCGCGCCAGCACCGCGTGGAAGCCGAACACCACCCTGGGTTCGCGCTCGCGCGTCACGCCGGCACGAAATCGATCTTGCGGCTCTCGAGGTCCACGCGCACCAGCTTCACCTTCATGCGGTCGGCCAGGCGGTAGCGCTTCTTCGTGCGCTCGCCCATCAGCATGTGGCGCGTGGCGTCGAACTGGAAGTAGTCGCGCCCGAGCTCGGAGATGTGCACCAGGCCGTCCACGAAATACTCGTCGAGCGTCACGAACAGCCCGAAGGGCGTCACGCCGGTCACCGCGCCCTCGAACACGCCGCCCACGTGGTCCTGCATGTAGTGGCACTTGAGCCAGTTCTCGACGTCGCGGCTGGCGTCGTCGGCCCGGCGCTCGGTCTCCGAGCAGTGCCGGCCCAGCGCTTCCCAATCCACCTCCGCGTAGCGGCGGCTGGCGAGCGCGGCCTTGATCGCGCGGTGCACGAGCAGGTCGGGGTAGCGCCGGATCGGCGAAGTGAAATGCACGTAGGCGTCGAAGGCGAGGCCGAAGTGGCCTACGTTCTCCGGCGTATAGACCGCCTGCTTCATCGAGCGCAGCAGGATGGTCTGCAGCAGCGCGAAGTCCGGGCGCCCCTTGATGCGCTCGATCAGTTGCGCGTAGTCCTTCGGGCGCGGCTTGTCGCCCCCGCCGAGCTGCAAGCCCAGCTCCGCGAGGAACTCGCGCAGCGCGCTCACCTTGTCCTCGGCCGGCACGTCGTGCACGCGGTACAGCGCCGGTTGGCCGCGCGCGGCGAGGAACTGCCCGGCGCACACGTTCGCCGCCAGCATGCATTCCTCGATCAGGCGGTGC
>DASTHP010000269.1:0-7375 GCA_035718125.1 Burkholderiales bacterium
CGCAGCGTGCCGGCGACGAAAGCCTGCGCGTGATCGACGAGCGCAATGCCTTCATCATGGACAGCCTGATGCAGGACGTGACGCGCGTGGGCACCGGGGCGCGCGCCGCGGGCCTCGGCCGCAAGGACATCGCCGGCAAGACCGGCACGACAAACGAGTTCATCGACGCCTGGTTCGCCGGCTACAACCCGGCGCTGGTCGGCGTGGCCTGGGTAGGCTTCGACCAGCCCAAATCGCTCGGGCGCAACCAGACTGGCGGGCTGGTGGCGCTGCCGATCTGGAGCGGTTACATGGAGCAGGCGCTCAAGCCGGTCCCGGAGATGCTGCGCATCGTGCCCGAGGGCGTGGTCATCGCCGACACGTTCGAGATGAACGCCACGACCCTGAGCGACGCGAAGCACATCCCCGAGTATTTTTATCGCGAGTTCGTGCCCAAGGACGACGCGCCGCCGTTCACCCTGCTGCCGGCCTATGTCCCGCCGCCGGTGCCCGAAGGCGCGCTCGCCCCTGCCGCGCCCAGCGAGTGATCAGCCCGGCGCCAGCCTGACCGGGCTGCCGCACTGCGCCGAAACCAGGCGCGACAGCGCAGCAAAGAGCTCGGTGCCGTCGCGCGTATCGCGCCACCCCCGGCCATCGTGCCGGAAATGAAATCCGCCCGATCTTGCCGCCACCCAGATCTCGCGCGCGGCCGCGTGGCGGTTCACGATCATCTTGCCGCCGTCGGCGAATTCCAGTTCGAGAACGCCGGCAGCCTTGCGCTGCAGATCGACATCCACGTCCAGCGCCTCGACGGCACGCTCCAGCGCTGCGAGCGCAGCGTCTGCCAACACCTCGAACTCGCTGTCGGTCACCGGGAATTTCCCTGTTAGTATCAGTATTTTAGTGCCGCCGAGCTCGAGGTGCGCGCCTTCGCCATGGTCCTGGCCGTCCTGATGCTGGCCGCGGGATGCGGTCAGAAGGGTCCGCTTTACCTGCGCGACAAGCCGCCACCGGGCGTGAAGCCGCAGAAGTCGGAGATCTACCGGCCGGCCCCTTACCCGGCCGACGCCGAAGACGACACCGACCAGAAGAAGTAGTCCGCCGCATGGCATTCACCTATCGCGACGGCGCACTGTGCGCCGAACTGGTTCCGCTCGACGACATTGCGCGGCGCTTCGGCACGCCCTGCTACGTCTACTCGCGCGCGGCGATCGAGCGGCACTACGGCGAGTTCGCGCGCGCCCTCGCGGGCCGAAGAGCCCTGGTTGCCTACTCGGTCAAGGCCAACTCGAACCTCGGCGTGCTGGCGTTGCTGGCAAAGCTCGGCGCCGGCTTCGACATCGTCTCGGGCGGGGAACTGGCGCGGGTGCTGGCCGTCGGCGGCGATGCCCGCAAGGTGCTGTTCTCCGGCGTCGGCAAGACCGAAGCGGAGATCGCGCAGGCGCTCGAGGCGGGAATCCTGTGCCTGAACCTCGAGTCGGAGGCCGAGCTGCAGCGCGTCGGCCAGGTGGCGGCACGGCTCGGGAAGCGCGCGCCTATCGCTTTCCGCGTCAACCCGGATGTCGACGCGAAGACGCACCCCTACATCTCGACGGGACTCAGGCAGAACAAGTTCGGCGTTCCCTACGACGATGCCGAGCGGCTGTATCGCGAGGCCGCGCGCCTGCCGCAGGTATCGGTGATCGGCATCGGCTGCCACATCGGCTCGCTCATGACGAGCGCCGGGCCTTTCGTCGATGCCGCCGGGCGCATCCTCGCGCTCGCCGAGCGCCTGGAGGGCCTCGGCATCGCGCTGTCGCACATCGACCTCGGCGGCGGCTTCGGCATCCGCTACCGCGACGAGACGCCGGCGTCGATCGGCGACTTCGTCGACGGGGCGCTCGGGATCCTCGCCGGCCGCGCACAGACCCTGATCGTCGATCCGGGCCGCGCCATCGTCGGCAACGCGGGCGTGCTGCTCGCGCGCGTGGAATACGTGAAGCGCAGCGCCGAGAAGAACTTTCTCGTGGTCGACGCGGCCATGAACGACCTGATCCGGCCGGCGCTGTATGGCGCCTGGCATGAAGTGTTGCCCGTGCGCGCGCCGCAGGCGCCGGCGGGCGGCGCCTGCGACGTGGTCGGCCCGGTTTGCGAGAGCGCGGATTTCCTCGCCAAAGACCGCGCGCTCGCGGCGCAGCAGGGGGACCTGCTTGCCGTGATGTCGGCCGGCGCCTACGCGATGGTCATGAGCTCGAACTACAACAGCCGGCCGCGGGCCGCGGAAGTGCTGGTCGACGGCGGGCGCGCGCACCTCGTGCGGCGGCGCGAAACCCTGTCGGAACTGTTCGCAGCCGAGAGCATCCCAGCATGGTGACGTCATTGCGCGCACTGTCGCTCGCCCTGGCCGCAGCCGCTGCCCTGCTCGCCGGCTGCGGCAGCGAGGCCGAGTCGGCGCGCAAGGCCGCTGCGCCGCCCACGGTGCTGATCAGCACGGCGCTGGTGCAGCCGCGCACGCTGGAAGTCTACGAGGAAGTCGTCGGCTCGCTGGAGAACGTCTTCGACCCGAAGATCGGCGCCGAGGTGGCCGGTCGCGTCACGCGGGTGCTGGGCCGCACGGGCATGAAGGTGAAAAAGGGCGACCTGCTGGCCGAGATCGACGCCCAGGATTTCGAGATCCAGTCGCGCGGCGATCGCGCCGAGATCGCGCGCCTCGCCAGCCTGCTGGCGCAGCAGGATCGCGTAGTCGTGCGCCAGGAGAAACTCGTCCAACAGGGATTCATCACGCAGAACGCGGCGGAGGACGCACGCGCGCAGCGCGACGCGCTGCGCGAGCAGCTTGCGGCGGCACGCGTGCGCGCCGAGGCCACGGGCCGCAGCCTGGGCAAGACGCGAGTGCTCGCGCCGATCGACGGCGAGATCGAGGTGCAGATCGTCGCGCCCGGCGACTACGTCAAGGTGGGCGATCCCCTGTTCAATCTCGTCGGCACGCAGCGGATGCGCGCGCACCTGCTGTTCCCGGAGGCGGCCGCAGAGCGCATCCGGCCGGGCCTCAAGGTGCTGCTGTCCTCGCCGGCAACGCCGGAACGCGCGCTCGAGGCGCGCATCGAGGACATCAAGCCCACGGTCGGCACGAGCAACCGGGCGCTCGACGCGATCGTGCGCTTCACGGCGCAAGGCCAGGGATTCCGCGGCGGCGGCAGCGTGAACGCGCGCGTGGTCCTCGCGATCAAGCCCGACACCATCATGGTGCCCGAGCAAAGCGTCGTGCTGCGGCCCGCCGGCAAGGTGGCGTACGCGATCAAGGAAGGCCGGGCCGAGCAGCGGGTGGTCGAAACCGGCCTCAAGCAGGACGGCATGGTCGAAGTGCTCAAGGGTCTCGCGCCGGGAGAGGTGGTCGCCGTGGACGGCGCCGGCTTCCTCACCCACGGCGCCGCCGTCGCCCTGCCCAAGCCAAGGCCCGCGACGGGCTCGGCCGCGAAGGCCTCGTGATCCCATGACGCTCCCCGAGCTGTCGATCCGGCGGCACGTCTTCGCGTTCATGCTGAACGCCGTGCTGATCCTGTTCGGCGTGATTGCCTACAGCCGCATCGGCGTGGACAAGCTGCCCTACATTGAGTTTCCGGTGATCTCGGTCACCACGGCGCAGAAGGGGGCCAATCCGGACATCGTCGACGCCTCGATCACCAACCTGATCGAGACCGCGGTCAACAGCGTCCCCGGCATCGAGCACATCCAGTCGACGTCCTCGCCGGGCACGTCGGTGGTGGCCATCACCTTCAACCTCGACAAGCGCATCGACGCCGCCTTCCAGGAAGTGCAGGCGAAGGTGAACCAGGTGGTGCGCCGGCTGCCGAAGGACGCCGATCCGCCGGTGGTCGCCAAGGTCGAGACCAACACACAGCCGATCATGTGGACGGCGCTGCAGGGCGACCGCACGCAGCAGCAGCTCAACCAGTACGCGATCAACATCATCAAGAAACGCCTGGAGACGGTCGACGGCGTCGGCGAGGTGCGCATCGGCGGGCGGCGCGATCGCACGATCCGCGTCAATCTGCTGCCGGCGCGCATGGCCGCCTTCGGTGTCGCCGCCCAGGACATCACCGATGCCTTCGGCCGCGAGCACATCCAGTTCTCAGGGGGCTTCCTCGTCGGCCGCGCCACCGAGCACCTGGTGAAGCTCGACCTGGAGTTCCACCGGCTCGACGATCTTGCGGCGATGATCGTCGGCTACCGCGACGGCGCGCCGGTGCGGCTGCGCGACATCGCCGAGATCGAGGACGGCCTCGCCGACTTCCGCCAGCTCGCGCGCTTCAACGGCAAGCCGACAGTAGGCGTGGGCATCGTCAAGGTGCCGAACACCAACACGGTCGACATCATCAACAAGGTGCGCGACCGCATCGAGAACGAGATCCGGCCGCAGCTGCCGCCGGGCCTGGTGCTGCACTACGTGCAGAACGATGCGCTGTTCATCGGCGAGATGGTCAACGCGCTGAAGAGCCACCTGATCGAGGGCACGCTGCTCGCCTCGCTCATCGTCTGGCTGTTCCTGAAGAGCTTCCGCTCGACGCTGATCATCGCCACCTCGATCCCGGTGTCGCTGTTCGGCGCCATCGCGGTGATGTACTTTTTCGGCTACACCTTCAATTCCATCACGCTGCTCGCCCTGCTGCTGCTGATCGGCGTGGTGGTGGACGACGCCATCGTGGTGCTGGAGAACATCTACCGGCACCGCGAGCACCTGGAGCCCGACCGCATCCGCGCCGCGGTGTCGGGCAGCCGCGAGGTGACCTTCGCCGTGATCGCCGCGAGCTTCTCGCTGGTGGCGATCTTCGCGCCGGTGATCTTCGTCTCGGGGATCCTCGGGCAGTTCCTGCGCTCGTTTGCCGTGGTGGTGACCTTCGGCGTGCTGGTGTCGCTGTTCGTGTCGCTGACCCTCACGCCGATGCTGTGCTCGCGCTACCTCGACGTAAAGGCGAAGCACGGGCGCATGTACTGGGCGCTGGAGCACGCGTTCGAGCGCATGGACAATTTCTACCGCCGCGCGCTCGCCGCGGCGCTGGCGCGCCGCTGGATCGTCATGGGCGCAGCGCTGCTGGTCACCTTGTCTTCGGCATACTTCTTCAAGCAGCTGCCGACCGAGCTCGCGCCGCAGCAGGACGAGGGCCGCTTCCTCGTCGGCATCCGCACGCCGCTCGGCTCCTCGATCCAGTACACCGAGTCGAAACTGCGCGAGGTCGAGGAGATCGCCTTCCGCTATCCGGAGATCGTCACCGAGTTCGGCGTGATCGGCCTGGGCTCCGCGCAGCAGGTGAACCAGGCGACGCTGGTGGCGCGCATGAAGCCCAAGAGCGAGCGCCAGCGCTCGCAGCAGGAAGTGATCGCCCTGCTGCGCCGCGACCTCGCCCAGATTGCGGGCGCGCGCGCGTTTCCGCGCGCCTTCGGGCTGGTGCAGGGCCAGCGCTCCGAGCCTCTGCAGTTCGTGGTGCGCGGGCCCAACCTCCAGGAGATGGGGCGCCAGGCGGGCGAGCTGCAGCGCCGGCTGCAAGCCGACCCGGCGATCGGGCGCATGGACACCGACCTGCAGTTGGAGCTGCCGCAGCTGGTGCTCGAGCCGGATCGCATCCGCGCCGCGGGGCTCAACCTCACCTCCGCCGACGTCGCCATCGCCATCAACATGCTCACGGGCGGCGTCGACATCGCCAAGTACAACGACCAGCCGGGCGACGGCGAGCGCTACGACATCCGCGTGAAGGCGAAGGACGGCGAGTTCGAGCAGCAGGCCGACCTCGCCAAGATCTACCTGCGCAACCGCACCGGGCAACTGGTGCGCCTGGACAGCGTGGCGCGTTTCCGCGAGGCGCTCGGACCGGCGGTGATCGGGCGCTTCGACCTGCAGTATTCCGCGACCTTCTACGCCACGCCGGCGATCTCGCTCGGCGCTGCGATCGAGAAAGTGCGCGCAGCAGCGCGCGAGCTGCCGATCGGCTACACGGTGTCCTTCATCGGCGAAGCCGAGCAGCTGGAAAAGACCAGCCAGGCCACCGCGTTCACCTTCGTGCTGGCGCTGGTGCTGCTCTACATGGTGCTTGCCAGCCAGTTCAACTCGTTCCTGCAGCCGTTGATCATCATGCTCGCCGTGCCGCTGGCGATCATCGGCGGCGTGTTCGCGCTGTGGGTGTTCCAGCCGCTGTCGGCGCTCGGCGCGGCCGCCGGCCTGCGCATCCCGGTGCACACGCTCAACATCTATTCGATGATCGGCCTGGTGCTGCTGATCGGCCTGGTGGCGAAGAACTCGATCCTGCTGGTGGACCTCACCAACCAGCGCCGCGCGCAGGGCATGGGCGTGGACGAAGCGCTCGCCGACGCCTGCCCGACCCGCATGCGGCCCGTGGTGATGACCTCCGCGACCCTCGTGCTGGCACTGCTGCCGGCCGCCTTCGGCGTCGGCGCGGGCGCAGAAACCAACGCGCCGCTCGCGGTCGCGGTGATCGGCGGCATGATCACCTCGACGCTCTTGACGCTGGTCGTGGTTCCCGCCGCCTACTCGCTCGTGGAAGGCTGGCGCGCGCGCCGCGGCCAGCACAGGGCGGCCGGCGCCGCGGCCCTCGAGGCGCCGCAATCCCCCAACAAGGACATCGGATGACCGAAACCCGCAACCTCGCCGTCTTCTGCGACTTCGAGAACATCGCCCTCGGCGTGCGTGACGCCAAGTACGAGAAGTTCGACATCGGCCGCGTGCTGGAGAAGCTGCTGCTCAAGGGCTCGATCGTGGTGAAGAAGGCCTACTGCGACTGGGACCGCTACAAGGAGTTCAAGACGCCGATGCACGCCGCGGCCTTCGAGCTGATCGAGATCCCGCACCGCGGCCAGTCCGGCAAGAACTCGGCCGACATCCGCATGGTGGTGGACGCGCTCGACCTGTGCTACACCAAGGGGCACGTCGATACCTTCGTCATCGTCAGCGGCGACTCCGACTTCTCGCCGCTGGTGTCCAAGCTGCGCGAGAACGCGAAGACCGTGATCGGCGTCGGGGTGAAGAACTCCACCTCCGACCTGCTGATCGCGAATTGCGACGAGTTCATCTTCTACGACGACCTGGTGCGCGAGGACGAAGCCAAGCGCCGCGCCGCCAAGAAGCGCCGCGAGACGCGACCCGCGGGTGCGGCCAGGGAGGCCGCCCCGAGCGACGACAAGAAGCAGGAGGCCTTCGACCTGGTGATCGAGACGCTGCAGGCGCTGGTCGCCGAGCGCGGCGAGGACGAGAAGATCTGGGGCTCCATGGTGAAGCAGGCGCTCAAGCGCAGAAAGCCCGGTTTCAACGAGTCCTACTACGGCTTCAAGGCCTTCTCCGACCTGCTCGAGGAGCTGGAGAACCGCAAGCTGCTCGCGCTCGAGCGCGACGAGAAGTCGGGCGGCT
>DASTHP010000270.1:0-2277 GCA_035718125.1 Burkholderiales bacterium
CGGTGCGGCGCGTTCTTCATCACGCCGGCGCCGGAGATGTTGACGTGCGTGCCCCAGCTCGCCTGGTTGGGGAACAGCACGCCCACCTTCTCGGCGACCTGGCGGTCTTCGGCTTTCTGCGAGCGCGCCAGGCGCGCGTAGTAGTACTGGTTGGAAATCGTGACATCGCACTCGCCGGCGGCGACGCTCTTCAACTGGTCGGTGTCGCCGCCCTTGGGCTCGCGCGCGAGGTTGGCGCGCACCGCTTTGGCCCAGGCCTCGGCCTGGGCCTCGCCGAGGTGGTCGATGAGCGCCCCCATCAGCGAGAGGTTGTAGATGTTGCTGGAGGAGCGCATGCACACGCGCCCTTTCCACTTGGCGTCGGCGAGGTCCTCGTAGTTGCGCAGCTCGCCGGCTTTCACCTTGGCCTTGTTGAAGGCGATCACGCGCGCGCGCAGCGAGTAGCCGAACCACAGGCCGCCCGGCTCGCGGAAGCTCGCAGGGATGCGCGATTCGAGCTGGGCAGACTTGACCGGCTGGAACAGGCCCAGCTGCTCGGCGCGCCACAGGCGCCCGGCATCCACCGTCACCAGCACGTCCGCGGGGCTGCGCGCGCCCTCGTTGCGGATGCGCTCGATCAACGCGTCCTCGCCCGCCTCGATGCGGTTCACCTTGATGCCGGTCGCCCTGGTGAAGCCGGCGTAGAGCGCTTCATCGGTCTGGTAATGCCGGGAGGAGTAGAGATTGAGCACCTTTTCCTGCGCCGCGGCGCCCAGGGACAGGGCAAAGGCGGGCAGGAGGACCAGCGTTTTCAGGATGGACATCTGCGCCTCAGAGCTGGAAAAGTGCGCAAATGGTAAAGACTCTCATTTGATGAGTCAATACAAATGAGAATTAATGCTATCTATAGGGCCTGAGCCTGGATCCGCCGCGCGCCGTCGAAGCGCCTCATCCAGTACCTGGCCGTGACCTGCTCGAAGCGTACCTGCGCGCCCGTCTTCGGCGCGTGCACGAAGCGTCCGTCGCCCACGTAGATGCCCACGTGCGAGAACGGCTGGTTGAGCGTGTTGTAGAACACGAGATCCCCCGCGCGCAGCTCCGATAGACTGACCCGCGCCCCCATCTCGCTCTGGGCGCGCGCGTTGTGCGGCAGCCGGATCCCGTACGCCTCGCGGAAGACGTGGGCCACGAGACCGCTGCAATCGAATCCGCTCTCCGGCGACTTGCCGCCGTTGCGGTAATCCACGCCGAGCGTTAAGAGCACTTGAAGCAGCGCCTCGGCGCGCTCCGGCCCAACCGGGGTTGTTTCAGGACGAGGGGGCGCCGGCGGCGCGCTTGCGCAGCCAGCGAGAAAAGCAAAGGTCAATGAATACAGTGAAATACGACCCATATTTGAAGTAATGTAGTGTAGGCATCGAATGAGAGCAATCACTTACATTTTGGTCGCCTTGTGGGCGCTGCCGGCGTTGGGGCAGGGCAGCCTCGAGGTGATCGAGCTCAGGCACCGCACGGCCGAGCAGGTGCTGCCCGAGCTGCGGCCGCTGCTGGCGCCCGGGGCCGTCCTCACCGGACAGCGCAACCAGCTGATCGTGCGCACGAGCCCCGACAACCTCGCCGAGTTGCGCCGCGCGCTGGAATCCCTGGACCGGCCGGCGCGGCGCCTCGTGATCTCGGTGCGCTTCGACGATGCCGCGACCGACGAGCGCTCCGCGTTCGCGGCGGGCGGGGTCGTTTCGACGCAGGGCGCACGCGCGCGGCTGCAGGTGCAGGACGCGCGCTCGAGCGCCACGGAGCGCGTCGACCAGCGCGTGCAGGTGCTCGAAGGCGGGCGCGCCATGATCGCGACCGGCCAGTCCCGGCCCGTGCGCCAGACGGAGATCCTCGGCAACCCGGGCACGCCCGTGCAGCGGCAGAGCGTGATCATCCAGGAGACGGCCACCGGCTACGAGGTGATCCCGCGGCTCGCGGGGAACAGGGTGTTCCTCGAGATCGCGCCGCAGCGCGAGGCGCCGGGCGCGGTCCCGGGGAGCGTGCAGGGCTATGGCGCGGCGACCACGGCGAGCGGGCGCCTCGGCGAGTGGTTCGAGCTCGCCGGCATCTCGGAGGCGCGCGCGCGCGATGACCGCGGCCTGCTGGCCGGCTCGCGCGCGCGCGCGACGGAGAGCCGCCGCATCTGGGTCAGGGTGGACGAGGTCCGCCCCTGAGCGCCGAGTCCGAGCGCGCCCTCGAGCGCGTGTTCGCCGACGGCGGCGCGCTCGCCACGCAGATCCCGGGCTACCGCCTGCGCGCGCAACAGCT
>DASTHP010000271.1:0-10297 GCA_035718125.1 Burkholderiales bacterium
TTGGCACCTCGATGTCGGCTCATCACATCCTGGGGCTGTAGCCGGTCCCAAGGGTATGGCTGTTCGCCATTTAAAGTGGTACGTGAGCTGGGTTTAAAACGTCGTGAGACAGTTTGGTCCCTATCTACCGTGGGCGCTGGAAGTTTGCGAGGGGCTACTCCTAGTACGAGAGGACCGGAGTGGACGCACCTCTGGTGTACCGGTTGTCACGCCAGTGGCATCGCCGGGTAGCTATGTGCGGAAGAGATAACCGCTGAAAGCATCTAAGCGGGAAACTTGCCTCAAGATGAGACTTCCCGGGGGTTTAACCTCCCTGAAGGGTCGTCCTAGACCAGGACGTTGATAGGCAGGGTGTGCAAGGGCCGCGAGGCCTTGAGCTAACCTGTACTAATTGCCCGTGCGGCTTGACCCTATAACCGTGCGCACTGCGCGGTGCCTAGGGCGCTTGGCGCAATCTCACCCCAGTAATCTTCACTTCATCCGGATCGCGGCTCGTGCCGAGGGCGCTTTGCGCGCCCGAGGGGCGAGTCCACAGTCAATCTGGCGGCCATAGCAGCCTGGACCCACGCCTTCCCATCCCGAACAGGACCGTGAAACGGGTTTGCGCCGATGATAGTGTGCAGTCGCACGCGAAAGTAGGTCACCGCCAGGCCATCTTCAACAAGGAACCCCGGGCTCGAGAGAGTGCCGGGGTTTTTTGTTTTCCACGCCGGCCTGAGTCTTGATTTCCATCAAGATCGCCGGGCCGCGCAGAACTAGCCTGTCGGGCATGACCCGACTGCGGGGCAAAGGGGAGCGGGTGATGACGCTGCACCGAGATTGCCGTGGTAACTGAACCGATTGTGTTGCTGTGCCGACTCGCGATCGCCGTGGGCGTGTCACTGGCCCTTGCCGCTTGCGCAACGGGCCAGACGCCGCCGAAGCCAGGCGCGAGCGGCGGGGATGCGCGCGAGCGTCGCGTGACCGCAGCGAGCGCCGATGCGACGCGCCTGCAGAGCCAGCTCCTGGCGCTTGCGGATACGGCGATAGCGCGCGTTGGGACCGCGACCTCACCGGGTACCCTCGACAAGGATCCGGAGGTCCGGCGGTTCAGCCTAACCTCGCGATTGACGCTCGGTACCGCGCTGGTCGGAATCGTGACGGGTCCCGATCCCGTGGATGCGCTGCTCGATATGCTGACGCATACCACCCTGGCAGCTGACGCAAGCCGCAACGAAGCGCGCGGCAAGCCTGCCGACAGTCCGCAGGCTCGCCTGCTCAAGGCGCTGGAGTTGAACGAGGCGGATGCCTGGAAGCTTGCAGAGCGCTGGGTGGACGCGCCGACGCGCGCCGCCCTGCGCGAGGCCATTCTCAGCTGGCCGGGTGAGCGCCAGTCGGCGGCCGGCGTCGCCTATGTGCGACTTTCGGATTTGCCGCGCGCGGGCGCGGGCTCCGCCGAAACCGGGGAAGGGGCCCTCAGCTCGCTGCGCGCCGCGGTCCAGCAGGCCGAACAGGCGCGGCTGCTCGCCGAGCGCGCGGTGTTCCTCGCGCAGCGCACGCCGTTCGAGCTGCGCTGGAATGCCGAGCTCTTCGCCCACAACATGCTTACCACCGAGGAGATGCAGCGCCTGCTGTCGAGCATCAGCAACCTCACGGCCACTGCCGATTCGGCGGTACGCGAAGCGGCGAGCATGCCGGCGCAACTCTCGCAGGAACGGGCGGCCGCACTGCAGGACCTGTTTACGCGGTTCGAGCGCGAGCGGTCCAAGGCGCTGCGAGACATGTTCGTGGGTATCGAGCTCGAGCGTCGGGCAACCCTCGAGCAGATGGCATCGATCATCCAGAAGGAACGCGCGGCCATCCTGGTCGACGCGGGCGAGGCCATCACCGTGCAGCGCAAGGCGATCTTCGAGGAGCTGGCTGGAATCGCGGGCCGCGCGGAACTGACTGGCAGGGAGTGGGGCAAGACGCTGCTGCTGGTCGTCTCGGTGCTGATCGTGGTGCTGCTCCTCGCCCTGTTCGGCCTGTTGCTCCTGTACCGGCGCCTGCTCCAGCGGATGGAGCGCCACCCTCCGCGTTAGGCGGCTGGCCGTCTGCCACGGGCTATCATGTAGCTGGCTCGGCTGATACTCGGAAAGGAACTGTCATGCATGCCCGCTTCAACGGATTGAAGTGCAACACGCTGGCCCTGCTTTGCCTGGCAGGCGCAATGGTCGTCGGCGGCTGCAGCTTGGTGGACCTGACCAAGGAAGGCGAGGGCGTGCGCGTCGCGACTGCCGATGCCGTCGCCGCGTGCACGGGGCTGGGGAGGACCACGGCCAGCGTGGTGGCCGAAGTGGCTTCCATCCCGCGCCATCCGGACGCGGTGAAGGAGAACATCGAGGTGACTGCGCGCAATTCCGCGGCCAGCATGGGTGGTGACACCATCGTGGCGGCCTCGCCGATTGCGGAAGGCAAGCAGACCTTCGAGGTTTATCGCTGCAAGCGCTGAACGCGCGCTGGCTCGCAAGAGCTCGCGCCGCGCAGCGCTGAGGGCACCGCGGTGGCCCCAGGCCGCCGTGGCGGCCTGGGGCGGGGGGTGCTTGCCTCGTGCCCTGATACTGTATATAAATACAGTATTACAGCGGATTTCAAGGCAGACTCCCCATGGCAAGTCCGTCGGCGGCACTCGACGCCGTCCTCCTGCATCACCCCGTCTGGCGTGGCGGGACGCTGGCGCAGAGCGCGCTGCAGGCGGTGCCGACGGGCTACGCACGCCTGGACCGGGAGCTGCCGGGCGGCGGCTGGCCCGCGGGGGCGCTGACCGAGATCCTTTGCGCCGACGAAGGCATCGGCGAGTTGCAGCTGGTGCTGCCCGCGCTTGCTGCGCTGTCGCAGGCGGGCAAGCGCATCGCCTGGCTTGCGCCGCCGCACCTGCCCTATGCGCCCGCGCTCGCCGCTGCCGGCGTGCGCCTGGAATTCCTCGCCGTAGTCCGGGCGCCGGGCAGGCGCGATGCGCTGTGGGCCGCGGAGCAGGTGTTGCGCGCGGGTGCCTGCCGCGCGCTGCTCGCGTGGTTGCCGCGCGCGGCTTACGCGGAGCTGAGGCGCCTCGCCGTCGCGGCGGAGGCGGGCGGGGCATTCGCCGCGCTGTTCCGGCCGCCGCAGGCGGCGCGCGAATCCTCGCCCGCGCCGCTGCGGCTTGCGCTCGAGCCCGATGGCGAGCGGCTTGCCGTGCGCATCCTCAAGCGCCGCGGGGTACCCCTCGCGGCCCCGCTGCGCATCCCGATCCCGAGACCCGTCCATGCTGTGGGTGGCGCTTTACTTCCCGCACCTCGCCCTCGAAGCCCTGTTGCGCGGCCGTGCCCCGTCTGAGGGGACGGACGAGCCTTGGGCGGTCGCCGAGAACCGCTGCGTGCTCGCTTGCAACGCGGTGGCTGGGGCTGCGGGCGTGCATGCCGGCAGCGCGCTCGCCGCGGCTTGGGCACTTGCACCGCGCTTGCGCGTGCTGCCGCGGAATGCCGCCGCAGAAGCCGCTGCGCTCGAAGCGATCGCCGCCTGGGCCTGCCAGTTCACTTCCCGGGTGTCGCTCGAGCCGCCGCAGGCAGTGCTGCTCGAGGTCGAAGGCAGCCTGCGCCTGTTCGAAGGCAGCGGCCGCCTCATTGCGCGCCTGCGCAGCGGCCTTGCCGGGATCGGCTTCGAAGGCCTGTTGGCGACGGGCTCCACGGCGCGCGCCGCGCTCTGGCTTGCCCGCGGCGCAAGCGAGGTGCTCGAAGCACTGCCGGTGTGCGCGATGGCCCCAGCCCCGGAAGCGCTGGCGCTGCTGCGGAGCATCGGCATCAGTACTTTCGGCGAGCTCATGCGTTTGCCGCGCCCAGCCGCCGCAGCGCGGCTGGGCCAGCGACTGCTCGACGACATGGACCGGGCCCTGGGAAGGATTCCGGAGCCGCGCGAATTTTTTTCTCCGCCGGAGCGCTTCCAGGCCCGGTTAGAGCTGCCGGCGCCGGTGACGCTGGCCGAGAGCCTGCTGTTCGCGGCGCGGCGCCTGCTGCTGCAGATGGAAGGCTTCCTCGCCGCGCGCCAGGCGGGCGTGCGCAGCTTCGCGCTGCGCCTCCTGCATCGCGGCGCGCCGGATACGGTGATGGAAATCGGCTTCGCCACGCCGCGCCGGGACGCGGAGCAGGCCTTGCGCCTGCTGCGCGAGCGCCTCGGCGAGCGCGCTTTCCCCAGCCCCGTCGAAGCGCTGCGCCTCGAGGCCCGGGAACTGGTGCCGCTCCCGGCGGCGACCCCGGGCCTGTTCGGCGATGCGCACAGCGAGACGGAAGCCTGGGAGCGGGTGCTCGAGCGCCTGCAGGCGCGGCTGGGCGATGCGCGGGTGCATGGGCTCGCCGTGCACCCCGATCACCGCCCCGAGCGCGCCTGGCGCGCGGTGAAGGAGCGCGATGCGGCGACGGCTCCCGCGGGTCCGCGTCCGCTATGGCTGCTCGAGCCGCCGCACCGCCTCGGCGAAAGCGATTTCACGCTGCTCGCCGGGCCCGAGCGCATTGAATCGGGCTGGTGGGACGGCGAGGACGTGGCGCGCGACTACTTCATCGCCCGCACGCGGGCCGGCTCGCTCTCGTGGATCTACCGCGCGCCGGAGGGCTGGTTCCTGCATGGCCTGTTTGCCTGACTACGCCGAGCTGCACTGCCTGTCGAATTTCACCTTCCAGCGCGGCGCCTCGCATCCCGAGGAACTGGTCGCCCGCGCGGCCGCGCTCGGCTACCGGGCCCTCGCGCTCACCGACGAGTGCTCGCTCGCGGGCGTGGTGCGGGCGCATCTCGCCGCGCGGCAGCATGGACTCAAGCTGATCGTCGGCGCCGAGTTCCGGCTTGCCTGCGACACGCGGCTCGCGCTGCTGGCGGCGGACCGCCGTTCCTACGGGGCGCTGGCCGCGTTGATCACCACCGGGCGCAGGCGCGCGCAGAAGGGCCGCTATGCGCTCGCGCGCGCCGACGTCGAGGCCTGTGCCACGAGCGGGCTGCTCGCGCTGCTCCTGTCGGGCGACGCGCAGTGGCTCGCCGCGCATTTCCCGGGGCGCGCCTGGCTCGTCGCCGAGCTGCACTGCGGGTCGAACGACCGCGCCCAGCTCGACGCGCTGCGCGCGCAGTCGCGGGCCAGCGGCCTGCCATTGGTCGCGGCGGGCGACGTGCACATGCATGTGCGCTCGCGCCGCCGCCTGCAGGACGCGCTCACCGCGATCAGGCTCGGTGAGCCCCTCGAGCGTTGCGCGCAGGCGCTCTACCCGAACGCCGAGCGGCACCTGCGTGCGCGGGTGCGCCTGGCGCAGATCTATCCGCCGGAGCTCCTGGCGGAGACGCTCGCCATCGCCGATCACTGCGCATTTTCCCTCGACGAACTGCGCTACGAGTACCCCGAGGAGCTGGTGCCGCCGGGTGAGACGCCGGCGAGCTGGCTGGGGCAGCTGACGGCGCGGGGCCTCGCCCGGCGCTTCCCGGGCGGCGCGCCGCCGAAGGTGCAGGATCTGATCGCGCACGAGCTCAAGCTGATCGCCGAGTTGCGCTACGAGCCGTTCTTTCTCACCGTGCACGACGTGGTGCGATTCGCGCGCTCCCAGGGCATCCTGTGCCAGGGGCGGGGCTCGGCGGCGAATTCCGCGGTGTGCTACGCGCTCGGCATCACCGAGGTGGATCCGGCACGCATGGCGACGCTGTTCGAGCGCTTCGTGTCACGCGAACGCAACGAGCCGCCCGACATCGACGTCGATTTCGAGCATCAGCGGCGCGAGGAGGTGATCCAGTACCTCTACGCAAAATACGGGCGCGAGCGCGCCGCGCTCGCCGCCACCGTGATCTGCTACCGGCCGAGGAGCGCGGTGCGCGACCTGGGCAAGGCGCTCGGCCTCGCTGCGGAGCAGGTGGAGCGCCTGGCGAAATCGCTCTCCTGGTGGGACGGCCGCCAGGTGCTCCCCGAGCGACTTGCCGAGGCCGGCCTCGACCCGGCGACCCCCTTGCTCGGGCGCCTCGCGCAGCTCGCCGAGGACCTGGTGGGTTTTCCGCGTCACCTCTCGCAGCACGTCGGCGGCTTCGTCATCGCGCGCGGGCCGCTCGCGGAGCTGGTGCCGGTCGAGAACGCGGCGATGGCCGAGCGCACCGTGATCCAGTGGGACAAGGACGACCTGGAGGCGCTGGGGCTGCTCAAAGTGGACGTGCTGGCGCTGGGCATGCTCTCGGCGATCCGCCGGGGGCTCGATTTCCTCGGCATGCGGCTCGAGGACATCCCCGCCGAGGATCCCGCCGTCTACGCCATGATCCAGAAGGCCGATACCGTCGGCGTGTTCCAGATCGAGTCGCGCGCGCAGATGAGCATGCTGCCGCGCCTGCGTCCGGAGAATTTCTACGATCTGGTGATCGAAGTGGCGATCGTGCGCCCGGGCCCGATCCAGGGTGGCATGGTGCATCCCTACCTGCGGCGGCGCCGCGGACAGGAACCCGTGGTGTACCCGAGCGAAGCGGTGAAAGGGGTGCTCGAGCGCACGCTCGGCGTGCCGATCTTCCAGGAGCAGGTCATGCAGCTCGCCGTGGTCGCCGCGGGTTTCACGCCGGGCGAAGCCGATCAACTGCGGCGTTCGATGGCGGCCTGGAAGCGCAAAGGCGGGCTCGAGCCGTTCGAGGCACGGCTGGTGCAGGGCATGCTCGCGCGCGGCTACCGGCGCGAGTTCGCGGAAGGCCTCTACCGCCAGATCCTCGGTTTCGGCGAGTACGGTTTCCCCGAATCGCATTCGGCGAGCTTCGCGCTGCTGGTCTATGCCTCGGCATGGCTCAAGTGCCATCACCCGGCGGCGTTTTGCGCCGCGCTGCTCAACAGCCAGCCGATGGGCTTCTACGCGCCCGCGCAACTGGTGCAGGATGCCCGGCGTCACGGCGTCGACGTGCGCCCGCCCGAGGTGGGCGCGAGCGACTGGGATTGCACGCTCGAGGCGGACGCCGTGCGCCTCGGGCTGCGCATGGTGGGCGGCTTGAGCGAGGCCGCCGCGGCGAGGATCGTTGCCGCCCGCGCCGCAGGCCCGTTCGCGTCGGCGGAGGACCTCGCGCGTCGCGCCGCGCTCGACCGGCGCGAATTGCGCTGCTTGGCCGAAGGCGGGGCGCTCGCTGCGCTCGCGGGGCACCGGCGCCAAGCGCATTGGGCCGTGGCGGGCCTGCGGCCGGCTGCCGGCATCCTGCGCGAGGCGCCGCTCGGCGAGCCTCTGCTCGAGTTGCCGGCGCCCGGCGAAGGCGAGGACATCGTCGCCGACTATGCCAGCCTGGGATTGACGCTGGGCCGGCATCCGCTCGCGCTGCTGCGTGGGCGCCTGCAAGACCTCGAGCTGATCTCCGCGCAGGCGCTCTGCGCACGCGCGCACGGCAGCCGGGTGCGCACGGCAGGACTGGTCACCTGCCGCCAGCGGCCGGACACGGCGAGCGGCGTGGTATTCGTCACGCTGGAGGATGAGACCGGGACCGTCAACGTGGTGGTGTGGCGCGATCTCGTCGAACGCCAGCGCCGCGAACTGCTCGGCGCGCGCCTGCTGGGGGTGGAGGGCGTGATCGAGCGAGACGGCGACGTGGTGCACCTTGTCGCGCGGCGCCTCTCGGACCACAGCCGGTTGCTGGGCGCACTCCTCGCACATTCCCGGGACTTTCACTAAGCTGTCTAAGCCTATGACGGGCTTTGACAATCCACCCGGAAGGGCGGCGGCGGCAAACCCCCTATAATCGTCCACCAAATGACCGCCCCCACCCTCACTGTCACCGTCGCCAAAGACCTCGCCGACCTGATCCCCGTGTTCTTCAAGAACCGGCAAAAGGAGCTCGAAACCCTGCGCACCGCCCTTTCGGCAACCGATTTCGAGCAACTGCGCCAGCTCGGACATCGCATGAAGGGGGTTGGCAACTCCTACGGCTTTGCCAAGGTGTCGGAGCTCGGCAAGCGCATCGAGGATAGTGCCAAGGGCGGCGACGCGAAGTCGATCGACACCTGCATTGGCGAGTACGCGGAATACCTCTCGAAGGTGCAGATCGTCTATGAATGACCGCGCGCCTGCGCGCGACGGCGCGACCGCGCAGGACGCATACCGCGTGCTGGTCGTCGACGACGATCCCGACATGGCCGGCTACCTCGCGCGCCTGCTGCAGCGCGAAGGCATGGCGGTCGAGATGGCCGCCGACGGCGAGTCGGCGCTGGTCCGCGTCATGACGACGCCGCCGGACCTGGTGCTGCTCGACGTGATGATGCCGGGCATGAGCGGCTTCGACGTCTGCCGCCAGCTCAAGGGCGACGAGTCGACCGCGCTGATTCCGATCGTGCTGGTGACGGCACTGGAGGACACCGAGAGCCGCGTGCGCGGCATCGAAGCGGGCGCCGACGATTTCCTGTCCAAGCCCGTCAAGCGCGAGGAGCTGGTGGCGCGCGTCAAGACGCTGCGCCGCCTGCACGACACCCGCAAGGAACTGGAGAGCCGCCGCCTCGCTGCGGAGGTGCAGCGCAAGGAGGCGATTCGCAAGGCGTTCTCGCGCTACATCTCGCCGCGGCTCGCCGACCGCATCGCGGACGCCGCCGGCGATCACGGTGACCCGTTCCAGGGACGCGCGCAACGCACCAGCCTGGTGGCGCTGTTCGCCGATCTGCGCGGCTTCACCCGCCTCACGGAGAAGACGGAGGTGGGCGCCGTGGTGGCGATGCTCAACGAGTACTTCACCGTGCTGACCGAAGCGGCCTACCAGCACGACGGCACCATCTTCAACATGGCGGGCGACAGTCTGCTGGTGGGCTTCAACGTGCCGTTCCCGCAGCCCGACGCCGCCGAGCGTGCGTGGCGCACTGCGCTGGAGATGGTGGCGCGCTTCGAGCCCGTCGCCGCCGGCTGGAAGAGGCAGCATGGACTGGACCTCGGCGTGGGCATCGGCGTGTGCGGAGGCGAAGCCATCATCGGCAACGTCGGCTCGTCCCACTACGCGAGCTATACCATCATCGGCGATCCGGTGAACACCGCTGCGCGGCTGATGCAGCTCGCCGCCGCCGGCGAGGTGCTGCTGTGCGGGCCGCTGTACGAGCGTGTGCGCCACCTGATCCCCGCCGAGCAGGTCAAGGAGCGCGGCGATGTCACGCTGCGTGGCAAGTCTGAGCCCATTCCGGTGTTTGCGGTCCGGGCGGCCGCAGGGGTGCACGCATGAGAGTGCTGATCATCGATGACGATCCGGACCTGCGCAACCTGCTGGTGCACTACATCCGGCAGCAGTGGCCGGCGGGCGACATCGAGGAGTACGACCCGCTCGAGCGCGGCATGCCCGACGCCAAGTTCTCGCTCGCCGCGTACGACGTGATCATCCTCGACTACATGCTGGGTCGCGGCGACGGCTTGCAGTGGCTGTCGGAATTCAAGAAGCGCGGCGACTGCCCGCCGATCATCTTCCTGACCGGCGCCGGCAACGAGATCATCGCGGTGCGGGCGATGAAGGCCGGCGCCGACGAGTACCAGCGCAAGCAGGAGCTGACCAAGGACCGGCTGATCACCGCGATCCGCGACGTCGCGCACGACAAGATCGAGAAGACCGTGGCGCCGGACATCGCGGCGCGCATGGAAGGCCACTCGCTCGGCGCGCGCATCAGGATCCCCGGCATCAAGGTGCTGCGCCTGATCGGCGAGGGCGGCATGTCGCGCGTCTATCTCGCCTCGCGCGACAAGGACGACGAGCCGCTGGTGGTCAAGATCCTGCGAAGCGAGGTCACCGAGGACAAGCGCTCGCTGGCCCGCTTCATGGAGGAGTACAACCTGGTGGAGCGCATCCGCAGCCGCCACGTGGCGCACATCCACGGCCACGGCGTTTCCGAAAGCCACGCCTACCTGGTGATGGAGTTCTTCGACGGCGGCGACCTCAACAAGCGCCTGGGCGACAGGGCGATGCCCGCGGAGGAGGCGCTGCGCGTCTTCCGCGAATTGATGCTCGCCCTGGGCGACATCCACGAGCAGGGCATCCTGCACCGCGACCTGAAGCCGCAGAACCTCATGTTCCGCGCCGACGGCAGCCTGGCGATCGTCGATTTCGGCATCGCCAAGCACGTGGATTCCATCGACCGCACCAGCCAGGGCGAGGTGCTCGGCACGCCGCGCTACATGAGCCCCGAGCAGGTGCAGGGCAGGGCACTCGATCTGCGCACGGACATCTACAGCGCCGGGGTGCTCCTGTACCAGATGCTCACCGGCCGGCACCTCTTCGAAGGCGACACCGCGGTGGAGGTGGCGTTGCAGCACCTCAATACGCCGGCCCCGCCGCTGCCCGAGCACCTGGCGGACTACCAGCG
>DASTHP010000272.1:0-14095 GCA_035718125.1 Burkholderiales bacterium
GCCGCGCTCACCGACCTCAACCCGCGCGAGAAGCTGACGCTCGGCCTGCTCGCCGTCGCGGTCCTCGCCATGGGCGTGTACCCGCTGCCGTTCACCGAGGTGATGCACGCCTCGGTGACCGAGCTGCTGCGCCACGTCGCCGTGCCCAAGCTATGAGCGCGCGCCTGCTCATCGACCACATCCCGGTGCTGCCGGAAGTGCTGCTGCTGGCGGGGACCTGCGCGCTGATGATCGTGGACCTGTACGTCAAGGACGCGCGGCGCGGCCTTACCTATGCCCTGGCGCAGGCCCTGCTGGCTGCCTGCGCGCTGGTGACGCTGTTCGTGCTGTCGGTGAACGGCAGCGCGCGGCTGCTGCTCTTCGACCGCATGTTCCTGTCCGACGCGATGTCGGGCGTGCTCAAGCTGGCCGCCTACGGCGCGGTCTCGGCGGCGCTCGCCTACTCGCGGCAGTACCTGCGGGACCGGGGCCTGTGGCGCGGCGAGTTCCTCACGCTGCTGCTGTTCGCGCTGCTCGGCATGATGATCATGATCAGCGCCAACAGCCTGCTCGCCGTGTACCTCGGGCTGGAGCTGCTGTCGCTGTGCCTGTACGCGATGGTGGCGCTCAATCGCGACTCCGCCGCCTCGGTGGAGGCGGCGATGAAGTATTTCGTGCTCGGCGCGCTCGCTTCCGGGTTGTTGCTGTACGGCATGTCGATGATCTACGGCGCCACCGGCACGCTCAACCTCGGCGAGATCGCCGCGCATGTGCGCGGCCTCACCGCCTCGGGCAGCAGCGCGCGCACGCTGCTGGTGTTCGGCCTGGTGTTCGTGGTGGCGGGGCTCGCCTTCAAGCTCGGCGTGGTGCCGTTCCACATGTGGATCCCCGATGTCTACCATGGCGCGCCCACCGCGGTGACGCTGGTGATCGGCACGGCCCCCAAGCTCGCCGCCTTCGCCATGGCGATCCGCCTGCTGGTGAACGGGCTGCTCGACCTCGCCGCCGACTGGCAGCAGATGCTGGCGATCCTCGCGGTGCTGTCGATGGCGGTCGGCAACCTCGCCGCCATCGCGCAGACCAACCTCAAGCGCATGCTGGCCTACTCGACCATCGCGCACATGGGCTTCATGCTGCTCGGGCTGCTCTCGGGCGTGGTGGGCGGCAACCGCCTCAACGCGGCGGACGCCTACAGCGCGTCGATGTTCTACATGCTGGTCTACGTGCTGATGTCGCTGGGCGCCTTCGGCATGCTGGTGCACCGCTCGCGCGCCGGCCTGGAGTGCGAGCGGCTCGACGACATGAAGGGCCTGAACCGCAGTGACCCCTGGGCCGCCTTCCTCATGCTGGTGCTGATGTTCTCGCTCGCCGGCGTGCCGCCGACGGCCGGCTTCTACGCCAAGTTCGCGGTGCTCTCGGCCGCCGTGCAGGCGGGGCAGATCTGGCTGGCGGTGGTGGCTGTGATCTTCTCGCTCATCGGCGCCTTCTACTACCTGCGCATCGTCAAGCTGATGTATTTTGACGAGCCGGCCGGCGACACGGCATCGGCGATGGCGGCAGGCGGCGCGGGCGCCGTGCTCGCCGCCGAGGGCCCGGGGCCCGCGCGCGCGCTGCTGACCGTCAACAGCCTCGCGGTGCTGCTGCTGGGCATCCTGCCGCAGCCGCTGATGGCGGTGTG
Source organism: Burkholderiales bacterium (assembly GCA_035718125.1). Lineage (GTDB taxonomy): Bacteria > Pseudomonadota > Gammaproteobacteria > Burkholderiales > SG8-39 > JAABQT01. The sequence continues at coordinate 1,658 of DASTHP010000272.1, forward strand.
CTACTTCGCCATCAAGTCCCTCTAGACCCTTGGCCGCCAAGGACCTGAGCGAGACGTTCCTGGCAGGCGAGGAAGTCTTCTCCGGCCGGCTGCTGAAGGTGCATCGCGACCGTGTGCGCCTGCCCGACGGCAGCGAAACCATGCGCGAGTACATCCGGCATCCGGGCGCGGTGGCCATCGTCGCGCTGTTCGAGGACGGCCGGGTGCTGCTCGAGCGTCAGTACCGCTACCCGCACCGGCGCGACTTCATCGAGATCCCCGCGGGCAAGCTCGACCATGGCGAGTCGCACCTCGATACCGCAAAGCGCGAGCTGCGTGAGGAGACCGGCTACGTGGCCGCGGACTGGCGGCGCCTGGGGATCATCCACAACGCCATCGGCTACAGCGACGAAGGCATCGAGCTGTGGCTCGCAAGGGGTCTCGAGCAGCGCGGGCAGAAGCTCGAGGCGGGCGAGTTCCTGGAAGTGTTCACTCTGCCGCTCGCCGAGGCGCGGGACATGATCCGTGACGGCCGCATCACCGACGTCAAGACCATTGCCGGGCTCCTGTGGGTGGCGCACTGGGGCGGCGAACTTTAGAGGAGTTGCGCAATGACGAGAACTGCATTGTTTCGACAAGTATCCGCAGCACTATTGATGTCCTGGTGCGCGACCGCGGTGCTTGCGCAGACGAAGGGGGCCGCACTCGATCGCACCGTGTTGCCGATTCCTGAGCCGAAGCAGAAGGCGATCACCGAGCTGGACGCGCGCAAGGCGAAGGCGCCGGTCCGCTTCGAGGTGAAGGCCCCGCAAGGCGCGCCCAACGTCGTAATCGTCCTGATCGACGACATCGGCTTCGGCCACAGCAGCGCTTTCGGCGGGCCGATCAGCATGCCCACGGTGGAAAAGCTGGCGGCCGGAGGCCTGAAGTACAACCGCTTCCACACCACCTCGCTCTGCAGCCCCACCCGAGTGGCGCTGCTCACCGGCCACAACCACCATGCCAACAACGCCGGCGCGGTCATGGAGCTCGCCACTGCTTTTCCGGGCAACACCGGCGTGCGCCCACGGACGATCACGACACTGGCCGAAATACTGCGCCAGAACGGCTACAACACCGCCGCCTTCGGCAAGTACCACGAAACCCCGCCCTGGGAGGTCTCGGTCTCCGGGCCGCACGACCGCTGGCCCACGGGCTCCGGCTTCGAGAAGTTCTACGGCTTCATCGGCGGCGAGACCAACCAGTGGGCCCCGGCCATTTACGACGGCACGGTGCGCGTCGAGCACAAGCAAAGCCCCGACTACCACTTCACGGTCGACATGACCGACCAGGCGATCAACTGGGTCAGCGCGCAGAAGGCCCTCACACCGGACAAGCCCTTTTACCTGTACTTCGCCACCGGCGCGACGCACGCCCCGCACCACGCGCCCAAGGAATGGATCGCGAAATACAAGGGGCAGTTCAGCGGCGGCTGGGACCAGCTGCGCGAGGAGACGTTCGCCCGTCAGAAGAAGCTGGGCGTGATTCCCGCCAATGCCAAGCTCACGCCCCGGCCCAAGGAGATCCCCGCGTGGGCTGACATGAGCGCCGATCAGAAGCGGCTGTTCGAGCGCCAGATGGAAACTTTCGCCGGCTTCGCCGCGCACACCGACCATGAGGTGGGACGGCTGGTGGCGCAACTCGAGGCGATCGGTGCGATGGAGAACACTTTGTTCTACTACATCGTGGGCGACAACGGCGCGAGCGCCGAAGGCGGGCCGGAAGGCACTTTCAACGAGATGATGGCGTTGAATGGCATCGTCGGCAAAGCCGACCAGATGATGCAGCACATCGACACCTGGGGCGGCCCCGCCACGTTCCCGCACTTCGCCATCGGCTGGGCCTGGGCGGGCAATACGCCGTTCCAGTGGACCAAGCAGGTGGCCAGCCACTTCGGCGGCACGCGCAACGGCATGGTGCTGCACTGGCCCAAGGGAATCAAGGCCAAGGGCGAACTACGCAGCCAGTTCCACCACGTGGTGGATGTCGCGCCCACCGCATTGGCAGCGGCGAAACTGCCGCAACCCAAGGTCGTGAATGGCATCAAGCAGCGGCCCATGGATGGCGTCTCGATGCTGTACTCGGCAGACAACGCCAAGGCCGCCGACCGTCGCAAGACCCAGTACTTCGAGATGTTCGGCAACCGCGGCATCTACCATGAAGGCTGGATGGCCAGCACCCGGCACTCCGTCCCGTGGGACATGGCCGCGAAAATTCCTCCCCTCAAGGACGACGTGTGGGAGCTCTACGACGTACGAGCGGACTTCAGCCAGGCGGACAACCTGGCGAAGAAGCGCCCCGAGAAGCTGAAGGAATTGCAGGCCCTCTTCATGAAGGAGGCCGTGCGCAACCACGTGCTGCCCATCGACGACCGGCGCGCCGAGCGCTTCAACCCGGCCATCGCGGGCCGCCCCGACCTGCTGGGCGGGCGCAAGACGCTGACGGTCTATCAAGGGATGACGGGCATGATGGAGAACGCCTTCATCAATGTAAAAGGCGTGCACCACACCATCACCGCGGAGGTGGAGGTGAAGGATGAGAAGGCGCAGGGCGTGATCATCGCCCAGGCCGGCACCTTCGGCGGCTGGGTCCTTTACATGAAGGACGGCAAGGTGCATCACGAATACAACTTCTTCGGGCTGGAGCGCACCAACGTCGCGACGCCTACGGCGCTCGCGCCCGGCAAGCACACCATCGGCTACGAGTTCATCCCGGATGCAGCCAAGCCGGGCACGGGCGGCAAGTCGATGCTGAGCGTGAACGGCAAGCAGGTCGCCGAAGGGAAGATTCCCAAGACCCAGCCGTTCGCGTTCTCCGGCGACGAAGGCGCGGACGTGGGGCTCGACGGCGAGACCAACGTGTCCAATGACTACCCGCAGGGCAACAATGCCTTTTCCGGCAGGATCAACAAGGTGCGGGTCGAAGTGCGATAGGAGGTTCCATGCTTCGCAAGCTCGCGGTTTCCCTGGGGCTGTGCCTCGCCGCCGCCGTCGCTCTGGCGCAGGGGGACAAGGACAAGGTGGTAGCGAGCCTCGACGCGGATGGCGTGCAGCGCGTGCGCATCGTGGGCGGCAGCTATTTCTTCAAGCCGGGCCACATCGTGGTGAAGGTCAACGTACCGGTCGAGCTCCTGGCGAGCCGCGAGTCCGGCATCACGCCGCACAACCTGCTCATCAAGGCGCCGGAGGCCGGGCTCGACGTGGAGGTTGACCTGGGCACCGAGGCGAAGAAGATCGCCTTCAAGCCGACAGCCGTCGGCAAGTACCCGATCTATTGCAGCAAGAAGCTGCCCTTCATGGCGGGCCACCGCGAGAAGGGCATGGAAGGCGTCCTCGAGGTCGTGCCCTAACCGCAGAGCACGGCGTCCGCGACCAACGCAAGGAACGCAGGCACCGGCTCGCAGCCCGGCGGCGACACCTCAACAGCGTCGCGTCGCGGTTCTAGCCGCAGAGTCCCGTGTACCCGCAGGTGCTGCACCAGTCGCAGCCGTCCTTGCGGATCAGCGTATGGCTGCCGCACTCCGGGCACTTGGCGCCCTGCATGACCGGGGCGCGTCCCTGCACGGGCGCCGCGAGCACGCCCATCCGCTGCAACGGCACGCCGTCCTCGTCGAGAAGGCCCAAGCGCGCATAGCGGTGCAGCACCAGCGCCGCCACGTAGGAGATGGTGGAGGGCCAAGTGCGCTGTTTCTTGGAGCCCGGCACGAAGGCGAGGAAGTCGCCGAGCGGCTCGGGGAAGTCCAGGAGCTTGCGCAGCTTCATGCCGATCCAGGCCGGATCGACCACGCGCATGTCGAGCGACAGCAGCTTGCACAGGCCGTCGAGCGCCCGCGGGTACTCGCCGGAGAGCCACATCGAGTAGGGGCGCGTGGTGCCGTCCGGCAGGGCGATTTCCTTGAGGCCCAGCACGAAGTCGTCGCCGGCGCGCGGGTTGTGCACGTCCACCGACCAGGACATGGTGCCGTCCGCCCCGGTCTTGGGCTCCTTCAGGCTGAACATGGCGTCCAGCACGGGCGTGACGCTGGCGGCGAAGGCATCGGCCTGGCGCTCGGCGTCGAGTCCGCCCAGCTGCTCCACGCGCCAGCGCACGAGTTGCGCGAACGCCGAGACCACCGAGGGCATGTGGCGCTTCTCGCCATGCGGCGGGAAGGGCATGTCGAAGGCATCGTCGCCCGCGGTCTTGGCGAGCGTGTCGAGCTTGAGGCGCAGCCAACCCGCGTCGTTGGCGCGCATGTCCATGGAGAGCGTCTTCGCCACGGCGCCCAGGCCGCGCGGCTGCTCGCTGCCGTTCACCCAGACCTCGAAGGCGTGCGGCGTGCCGTTCTCGGCCTCGCCGACGAACACCGCGAAGTGGTGCTGCGGGTGCTCGATCATGTAGGTCCAGGCGAGGTTGCCGGCGACGAACTCCGGGCGCCCCGGCCAGCGCAGGCTCGCCAGCACCGGCTCGGGCAGCGACTTGATGCGGATGCGGCGATTCACGTCGTCCTCGGTGAAGTCCTGCGGTCGGTCCACCGACAGCACCGAGCCGATCACCTTGTTCGGGCGGTAGGTGGCGAGGCCTTTCAGGCCCGACTTCCAGGCCACCAGGTACAGGTCCTTGAAGTCGCCGTAGGGGTAGTCCTCGGGGACGTTGACCGTCTTGGAGATGCTCGAATCCACATAGGGCGCGACCGCCGCCACCATCTGCTCGTGTGCCGCCGCGGAAAGCTCCAGCGCGGTGACGAAATACTCCGGAAGCTTCTGCATGTCTCCGCCCGCCGCCTTGTAGCGGCGCCAGGCGTGGTCCTCCACCTCGAACTCCTGCAGCGTGCCGTCGGCCATGCGCTTCTTGCGCGTGTAGGTCCAGGAGAATGGCGGCTCGATGCCGTTTGAGGCGTTGTCCGCGAAGGCGAGGCTGATGGTGCCGGTGGGGGCGATCGAGAGCAGGTGACTGTTCCTCAGGCCGTGCCGGCGCACCTGCGACTTGATCTCCTCGGGCAGGCGCGCAGCGAAGCTCGTGCCGGAAAGATAGAGGTCGGCATTGAACAGCGGGAAAGCGCCTTTCTCCTGCGCGAGTTCCACGGAAGCGCGGTAGGCGGCATCGCGCAGGAACTCCGAGAGGCGCGCGGCCATGTCGCGTGCGGCCTGCGTGTCGTAGCGCAGCCGCAGCATGATGAGCGCATCGCCAAGGCCGGTGAAGCCCAGGCCGATGCGGCGCTTGGCCATCGCCTCGCGCCGCTGCGCTTCCAGCGGCCAGGCGGTGACCTCGAGCACGTTGTCCAGCATGCGCACGGCGACGCCGACGACCTTGGCGAAAGCCTGGAAGTCGAATGCCGCATTCTCGGCGAAAGGCTCGCGCACGAAGCGCGTGAGGTCGATCGAGCCCAGGCAGCAGCAGCCATAAGGCGGCAGCGGTTGTTCCGCGCAAGGGTTGGTCGCCTCGATCGTTTCGCAATAATTCAAGTTGTTGTCGCGATTCATGCGGTCGAGGAACAGGATCCCCGGCTCGGCATGGTCGTAGGTCGAGCGCATGATCTGGTCCCAGAGCGCGCGCGCCGGCACCTTGCGGTACACCCACAGGCCGTCGGCGCGCTGGACCACTTCCGGCGATGGCCAGGGCTTGGCCTTGTGCACCAGCTCCACTTCCGCGTCGGCTTCGACTGCCTGCATGAAGGCATCGGTGACGCCGACGGAAATGTTGAAGTTCGCCAGGTCGCCGCGGTCCTTGGCGTGGATGAACTCCTCCACGTCGGGGTGGTCGCAGCGCAGCACGCCCATCTGCGCGCCGCGGCGCGCGCCGGCCGATTCCACGGTTTCGCAGGAGCGATCGAACACGCGCATGTACGACACCGGGCCGCTGGCGCGCGACTGCGTGCCGCGCACCTCCGCCCCCTTGGGCCGGATGGCGGAAAAATCGTAGCCCACGCCGCCGCCGCGGCGCATGGTCTCGGCCGCCTCGAGCAGCGCCGTGTAGATGCCGGGCTTGCCGTCCACGACTTCGGAGATCGAGTCGCCCACCGGCTGCACGAAGCAGTTGATGAGCGTCGCCTGCAGCTGCACGCCCGCGGCCGAGTTGATGCGGCCGGCGGGGATGAAGCCCGCTTGCAGCGCCTCAAGGAAGCGCCGCTCCCAAAGCGCGCGCTTGGCCTCGGGCTCGGCCTGCGCGAGCGCAGAGGCCACGCGCCGGCGCACTTCGTCTACGGTGGATTCGGTGCCCTTGGCGTATTTCTCGAGCAGCGCGTCGCGGCAGATGGCCTGCGGCGCGATGGGGGTCGCGACAGCCTCTTCGCTCATGTCGGCGGAGGATGCATCAGACTGCATATATATACAGCATTCTGGCCCCGAATCCGGCCGCCCGCAAGCGGCCGGTTCGCCCTGAGAACCGGGGTTTGCCGCCCCGGCCCGCGCGGCCTGCGGGGCGCTAGGCCCGCAACTGCGTGGCGGGCTCCGCGGCCCGCGCATCCATCTCCTGCCGCGCGCGCTTGAGCGTGTCGGCCACCTCGGTATGCCCCATGCGCAGCGCCAGCTCCACCGCGGTGTCGCCTTCGCGCGTGGTCAGGGTGGGATCCGCGCCGTGGCGCACGAACAGCTCCACCATCTGCGGGTTGCCTTTCATGGCCGCGTAGGCGAGCGGCGTATAGCCGTTGTCGTGGTGCAGGTTCGGGTCGAAGTTCATCTGCAGCACCTTCTGCGCATAGGCGATGTTGTTCTTCTCCACGGCGTAGAACATCGCGCGCACGCCCTCCGGGCTCTTTTCCTTGCGCCGGGGCTCCAGGCCCGTCGGCATCAGCTTGACCACGTAGTTGATGAGGGAGATGCCGATCATCGCCGCCAGCGCGAGCAGCAGCGGGATCTTGGAGATGCCGAAGCGCTCGGCGACCTGCTCGGGCAGGTTGGCGCCGAGGATCAACAGCACGACGGAGAAGAAGAAGAAGAACCGCAGGTACAGGAACAGCCCGATCACCACGGCGCAGGCCAGCGCCGCGACGAGGTAGTCGGGATTGATGCCCAGCTCCTGGACGGTCTCCTCGGGCAGGTTGGCGAACACCGCGGTGAGCGCGATCAGGCCGAACAGCAACAGCTCCCGGATGCGGATGCGGGTGAGGAGGTCGTCCTTGTCGATGGTTCTCTGGAACACGGCTGCTCACGTCTCCCTGGGGCGCGATGCGCCGCAGGCCGATTCTCGGCGAGGCCCCGCAGCCTTGCAAGTTGCAGCGGAGTAGAATCGCGCAGCCATGTCGAAGGCCTTCGTCAAGGAGTCCGAGCTCGAGGAGGAGCTGCCCGACGCCGCGCCCGCGGAGCCGGCCGGCGCGAAGAACTACGTCTCACCGGCGGGATACGCGCGCCTCAAGGCGGAGCTCAAGCAGCTCGTCGAGGCCGAGCGCCCGGAGGTCGTGCGCACCGTGTCGTGGGCGGCCGCCAACGGCGACCGCTCGGAGAACGGCGACTACATTTACGGCAAGAAGCGCCTGCGCGAGATCGACCGCCGCGTGCGCTTTCTCATCAAGCGGCTGGAGAACGCCGAGGTCGTCGCGAGCGCCGGCCGGGACACGGATCAGGTCTTCTTCGGCGCCACGGTCACGGTGCGCGGCGCCACCGGCGCCGAGCGCATGCTCACGATCGTCGGCGCCGACGAGGTGGATGCGGGGCGCGGCCGCGTGTCCTGGCATTCGCCCGTCGCGCGCGCGCTGCTCAAGGCGCGTGCCGGCGACACCGTGACGCTGCGCACGCCCGCGGGCGCCGAGCAGCTCGAGATTTTCGACGTGCAGTACCTTCCGATCGACTGAACCAAGGGGAGACGCGCATGAGCATGCTGCAGGAGTTCAAGAGCTTCGCGATGAAGGGCAACGTGGTCGACCTCGCGGTCGGCGTGATCATCGGCGCCGCCTTCGGCAAGATCGTCGCCTCGCTCGTCGAGGACGTGATCATGCCGATCGTCGGTACTCTGATCGGCGGAGTGAATTTCTCGGGGCTCGCGCTCACGGTCGGCTCGGCGACGCTCAAGTACGGCAAGTTCCTCCAGACCTGCCTGGACTTCCTGATCATCGCCTGGGCGATCTTCGTCGCCGTGCAGCTGATCAACCGCCTGCGCCGCGAGGAGCCCGCACCGGCGCCGGCCGCGCCGCCCAGGCAGGAAGTGCTGCTCGAGGAAATCCGCGACCTGCTGAAGCAGCGCTAGCCGGAAAAAAATGGGGTCAGGGCCGAATTCTTTTTGCCGGAAGAAATTCGGCCCTGACCCCATTTTCCTGGCCGCTCTCCTGGCGGTGGCCGGGGTCACCTGGGTGCCGGCCGCCGTTGCGCTCGACAGGGTGGGGGCGATCGAGGCGGCCAGGAAGCAGGTGAAGCACAAGTGCAGCGACGCGACGCCATGCAAATTCACGGCGACGCAGGAGGGCAACCGGTGGCAGGTGCGCGTGGAGTTCACCAGGCGCGCCTCGCCTGACGACAAGCCGATGCCGTACAAGGGCGGGCACGCGATCTTCGTGTTCGACCAGGGCGGCAGGGTGGTCGGGCGCATCGAGGGGCAGTGACGGCGGACCCCCGAGTTCTTCTCCCACCTCTAGAGAAAATCGGGGTCAGACCCAATGGCGGGAAAACCTGGGTCTGACCCCGATCTTCCTTACTTGAAGTCGCCGGCCTTGCTGACCGCGAGCTTGGCGGGATCGAGGTGGCGCTTGAGCGCCGCCTGCACTTCGGCCGGGGTCAGCGCGGCGATGCGGCGCTCGAAGTCCACGTCCCAGGCAAAGGTGCGATTCAGGTACAGGTAGGTCGAGAGCCGCCCGGCGAGCGAGCTGTCGTTGGTGCGCGCCAGGCGCCGGGCCTCCAGCAGGCCGCGCTTGGCGGATTCCACTTCCTCCGCGGTGAAGCCATTGGCGATGGCGCGTGTCAGCTCCTCCCGCATCGCGGCTTCCACGCGCGCCTTGTTCTGCGGCGCGAAGATGGCCGAGATGTTGAAGCTGCCCGCCTCGTCGAGCTGGCTCGCGCTGAACCACGTGTAGGTGGAGTAGGAGAGGCCTTCCTTTTCGCGGATGCGCGCGGGCAGCCGCGCGGAGGAGGAGCCGCCGAGCAGGTGATTGGCGAGCACCATCGCGGGGAAGTCCGGGTGGTCGTCGCGCATCCGGATGCCGAGCCCCGCGCGCAGCACGGCGTTCGCCTTGTCCGGCGTGCGCACCTCGCGCTCGAGCGCCGGGCGCTCGAAATACCGCGCCGGGATGCGTGCGAAGGGCGCGGGATTGCGCCAGTCGCCGAAGAGCTGCTCGACCTGGGCGGCGAGCGTTTTCGGGTCGAAGTCGCCGACCGCGACGAAATCGGCGCTGGTCGCGCCGAGCTGCGCATGGCAGCGCCGCGCGTCCTCCAGCGTGGTGGCCTTGAGCGCCGCGATGCGCTCCTCGACCGACTGCACGTAGAGCCAATGGCCCTTGGGATAGGGCGTGAGGTGCCGCTGCAGCTGCTCGGAGGCGAGGGCGGAGGGGTCGCTGCGCTGCGTCTCGGCGCTGGTGAGCGAGGCGCGCTTCAATTCCTCGAACTCGGTGGCCGGGAAGGAGGGCCGGCGCAGCGCCTCGGCGACCAGGCGCAGCGTCTCCTCCAGGTGCTCGCGCTGCGTCTCGATCGAGGCGCCGTCGGCACTCACCGAGACGGTGGCCTTCAGTCGGTCGAAGGCGTCGCGCAGCTCGGCGCGCGAATAGCGCTCGGTGCCGCGCAGCAGCATCCCGCCCGCGAGCCCGCAGGCGGTGCTCTTGCCTGCCTTGGTCTTCTCGTCTCCCCAGTGCAGGTTGAGCTGGACGACGACCTTGCCGCCGCGCGTGCGCTTGGGCAGCAGCGCCGTGCGGATGCCGTTGGCGAGCACCTTGCGCTCGACGCGCGCCTCGATGTTCTGCGGCGAGGGATCAAAAGCCTCGCCCGCGGCGAGCGCCGCCGCGCCCTTGTAGCCCTCGAGCTGCGCCTGCAGGCTCGGTGCGGCGGGAATCTCGGCTCGCTCCGGCTGTGCGGTCGGCAGGAACGTGCCCACCACGCGGTTCGCCGGGCGCAGGTAGCGGTCTGCCACGCGCTGCACGTCGGCGAGCGTCACGGCGCGCAGGCGGTCGCGGTACAGGAAGAACAGGCGCCAGTCGCCCACCGCCTCGAACTCCGAGAGCATGCCGACCAGGTGGCGCCCGTCGAGCTGCGACTTCTCCATCTGATTGAGCAGCGAAGTCCTCGCGCGCTCGACTTCGTCCGCGCGCAGCGGCTCCGCGCGCACGCCATCCAGCGTCGCGAGCAGGGCCGTGCGTGCCGCCTCGGGGGAGCCGTCCCTGGGCAGCGCCGCGCCGAAATACATCACCCCGGGGTCGCGCAGCGCGCGCTCGCCGCCCCAGGCCTGGCTCGCGAGCCCTTTTTGCACGAGCGCCTGGTGCAGCCGCCCTTGCGGCGCGACGCGCAGCGCTTCCACCAGCACGTCCACCGCCGGGTAGTCCGGGTGGCTGCCGGCGGGCACGCGGTACATGGCGGCGACGAGCGGCGTGTCACCCACGCGGCGCAGCGTCACCGAGCGCTCGCCGTCCTGCACGGGCTCCTGCGTGTAGAGCGCGGGCAGCGCGCGCGCCGGGCGCGGGATCGGCGTGAAGTGCTTCTCCACGAGCGCGAGCGCGCGCTGGGCGTCGAAGCGGCCGCCGACGATCAGCAGCGCATTGTCCGGCTGGTACCAGGTGCGGTAGAACGCCTGCAGGCGGTCGATCGGCACCGCCTCGATGTCCGAGCGCGCCCCGATGATGGCGTTGCCGTAGTTGTGCCAGGCGTAGGCGAGCCGCTGCATGCGCTGGAAGAGCACCCCTCCGGCGCTGTTCTCGCCCATTTCGAACTCGTTGCGCACCACGCTCATCTCGCTGTCGAGATCTTCCTTCCTCACGAAGGAGTTCACCATGCGGTCGGCTTCCATGCCGAGCGCCCAGTCCAGGTTCTCGTCGGAGGCGGGCAGCGTCTCGAAATAGTTGGTGCGGTCGTAGGAGGTGGTGCCGTTCCAGCGCGCGCCGCGGCGCGTGAACTCCTGCTTCACGTCGGGGTGGCGCCGGGAGCCCTTGAACAGCATGTGCTCGAGCAGGTGGGCCATGCCCTTCTCGCCGTAGCCCTCGTGGCGCGAGCCGACGAGGTAGGTGATGTGCACGGTGACCGTATCGGCGCTCGCGTCGGGGGCGAGCAGCACGCGCAGCCCGTTGGCCAGGCGGTACTCGGCGACGCCTTCGACCTCGGCAACCTTGGGCGGCACCGCCGCGGCGAGCGCGGGCGCCAGGAATGCGAGCAGCAGCAGGGCAAGGAGCTTCTTCATCGGGGCAGGGGAAGGATACCGTCTTTGGAGCGGCGCAGCGGCGATTGGTTCAGGCCCGGCTCAGTACCGGTTCAAAGCAGCCAGGCGAACAGGTGCAGCGCTGCCAGCCCCGCGGCGATGGTCGCGAATGTGAGGCGGAAGTGCCAGGCGACCGCGCAGGCAATCAGGCCCGCGAGCAGCTTCTCGTTGTGCGGCGAGATCGCGATCGCGCCCTGCACGAGGAACAGCTCCGGCGCGTAGATGGCCGTGAGCACCGCGGCGGGCACGTAGCGCAGCGAGCGGCGCAGCAGCTCGGGCAGGCGCACGTGCTCGGGCAGCACGAGGAGCGAGGCGCGCAGCGCGAAGGTGACCAGCCCCATGCCGAAGGCGGCAAGCCAGAACGAGGTCATGCGCGTTTCTTCTCCGCGAGGAGGCCAGTGGCGATGCCGGCGACGGCGGCGAGGGCCAAGCCCAGGCGCAGCGGCAGCCCGTGCGCCAGCACCACGGTGGCCGCGGCGGCGAGCGCCGCCAGCACCATGGCGCGGTCGCGCAGCAGCGGCACCGAGATGGCGATGAAGGCGAGCGGCGCGGCGAACTCCAGCCGCCAGGACGCCGGCAGCCCGGCGCCCACCAGCGCGCCCGCGAGCACGGCGAGCTGCCACACCAGCCATACGGTCGCGGAGACGCCCAGGTAGAACTCGAGCTTGTGCGCGTCGGCCGGGTGGTCGGTGTAGCGCGCGATGCACAGCGCGTAGGGATTGTCGGCGAGCATGTAGGCGACCGGCAGCTTCCAGCGCAGCGGCAGGCCGCCCAGGTGCTGGCGCAGCGATGCGCTGTACATCATGAAACGCAGGTTGATGAACAGCGCGGTCAGCACCACCAGGGCCACCGGCGCGTCGGCGGCCAGCAGCTGCATCGCCGCGAGCATCGAGGCGCCGGCGAACACGATCACCGACATGGCGAGCGCCTCGAGCGGCCCGACGCCGCCCGCCGCCACGGCGACGCCGGTCACCAGGCCGAAGGGCGCGACCCCGAGCAGGATCGGCAGGCTGGCGCGCGCGCCCGCAGCGAGCGCGGCACGTTCGAGGGCCATGCCCGCGGCGCGGCCGGTGGCTATGACTTCGGCGCGGGGCCGAGCTTCTTGTACTCCTCGCGCATGCA
>DASTHP010000273.1:0-3053 GCA_035718125.1 Burkholderiales bacterium
CCCGCGCACATCGACAGATGGTTCTTCAGCGGGCTGGCGGCGGGCTGCTGCGCCAGCGCCGCGCCGCTCAAGGCGGCGAGCGCGGCGGCGAGAGCGGTGCGAGTGAGAGTGTGCATGGTCCGGGGATCGAAAAGTCCGCGCGATTATAATGCGATTTTCATCCGGGAGCGGCAATGCGATTCACAGGGTCGGCCGAGTACGTCTCCACCGAGGACCTCACCCTCGCGGTCAATGCGGCGATCACGCTGCAGCGCCCGCTCCTGGTGAAGGGCGAGCCCGGCACCGGCAAGACGATGCTCGCGGTGCAGGTGGCCAAAGCGCTCGGCGTGCCGCTGCTCGAGTGGCACATCAAGTCCACCACCAAGGCGCAGCAGGGCCTGTACGAGTACGACGCGGTCTCCCGGCTGCGCGACTCGCAGCTGGGCGATGCGCGCGTGCACGACATCCACAACTACATCGTCAAGGGCATGCTCTGGCAGGCGTTCAGCCAGGACAAGCCGGTGGTGCTGCTGATCGACGAGATCGACAAGGCGGACATCGAGTTCCCCAACGACCTGCTGCGCGAGCTCGACCGCATGGAGTTCTACGTCTACGAGACGCGCGAGCTCGTCAAGGCGAAGACCCGGCCGATCGTGTTCATCACCTCCAACAACGAGAAGGAGCTGCCCGACGCCTTCCTGCGGCGCTGCTTCTTTCACTACATCCGCTTCCCCGACAAGGAGACGATGGAGAAGATCGTCCACGTGCACTTTCCCGCCCTGAAGAAGTCGCTGCTGCGCGAGGCGATGGAGGTGTTCTTCGAGGTGCGCGAAGTGCCGGGGCTGAAGAAGAAGCCCTCGACCTCGGAGCTCCTCGACTGGCTCAAGCTCCTGCTCGCCGAGGACATCCCGGCGGAGGCGCTGCGCTCGAACGACCGCAAGACCATCATCCCGCCGCTGCACGGCGCGCTGCTCAAGAACGAGCAGGACGTGCATCTGTTCGAGCGGTTGGTGTTCATGACGCGGGCTAAAGGTGGGTGAGCACGGCAGAATCGGGGTCAGACCCCAAGCAAAGAAAAACCGGGGTCTGACCCCGGACGGGGTCTGACCCCATGCTGATCGACTTCTTCCTCAAGCTGAAGAGCCACAAGCTGCCGGTCTCCATCAAGGAGTACCTGACGCTGCTCGAGGCCATGGACAAGGGCGTGATCGGCCCGTCGGTGGACGAGTTCTACTACCTGTCGCGCGCGGCGCTGGTGAAGGACGAGGCAAACTTCGACAAGTTCGATCGCGCCTTCTCCGAGTTCTGGCAGGGCGTCGAGACCATCCCGGGCATCGAGGCGCAGATCCCGCTGGAGTGGCTGCTCAAGCAGGTCGAGTTGACGCTCTCGGAGGAGGAGAAGAAGCAGATCCAGGCCCTCGGCGGCTGGGACAAGCTCATGGAGACGCTCAAAGCGCGGCTCGAGGAGCAGAAAGGCCGCCACCAGGGCGGCTCCAAGTGGATCGGCACCGGGGGCACCTCGCCCTTCGGCGCCTACGGCTACAACCCGGAAGGCATCCGCATCGGCCAGGACAAGGGCCGCAACCGCAGCGCGGTGAAGGTCTGGGACCAGCGCGAGTACCGCAACCTCGACGACGCGGTGGAGCTGGGCACGCGCAACATCAAGGTGGCGCTGCGGCGCCTGCGCAAGTTCGCACGCGAGGGCGCGCCCGAGGAGTTCGACCTCGAGCACACCATCGACGCCACCGCGCGCAAGGCCTACCTCGACATCCACATGCGGCCGGAGCGCCACAACACGGTCAAGGTGCTGATGTTCATGGACATCGGCGGCACCATGGACGACCACGTGAAGCTCGCCGAGGAGCTGTTCTCGGCCTCGAAAACCGAGTTCAAGCACCTGGAGTTCTATTACTTCCACAACTGCCTCTATGACTTCGTGTGGAAGGACAACCGGCGCCGCCATTCCGAGCGCACGCGCACCTGGGACATCCTGCACAAGTACGGCCACGACTACAAAGTGATCTTCGTGGGCGACGCGACGATGAGCCCCTACGAGATCCTGCAGCCCGGCGGCTCGATCGAGTATTTCAACGAGGAACCGGGCGCCGTGTGGGTGAAGCGCGTCACCGAGGTGTACTCGAAGTGCATCTGGCTCAACCCCGAGCCCGAGGAGATCTGGGGCTACCGCCAGTCGATCTCGATCCTCAAGGAGATCATGAACGGCCGCATGTACCCGACCACGCTCGAGGGCCTCGAGCGCGCCATGCGGCAACTGGCGAAATAGCTTGCCCCGCCGTTCCGGCACGGCGCTTGCTCCGGGCTCCCGGATGGCGCAACGTGGCTCCATGAGCGGCGTCTTCGACGAGATGCATGCCCCGGACGGGAGCATCCGGCCCCACTATGCCGCCTACCAGGACTGGCTGGCGCGCATGCCGGCCGGAACCGTCGCGCGCAAGCGCCTGGAAGCCGACTCGGCGTTCCATCGCACCGGGATCACCTTCGCGGTCTATGGCGCCGACGAGGGCCGCGAGCGGCTGATTCCCTTCGACATCGTGCCGCGCATCATCCCGCAGGCCGAATGGCGCATCCTCGAGCACGGGCTGCGGCAGCGCGTGACCGCGCTGAACGCCTTCGTGCGCGACATCTATTCCGAGCAGCGCATCGTCAAGGCGGGCCTGGTGCCGGCCGAGCAGGTCTTCTGCAACGCGCAGTACCGGCCCGAGATGCAGGGGGTCCCGGTGCCGACCGGCATCTACGCGCACATCGCCGGCATCGATATCGTGCGCGCGACGCAGTCCGGGGACGAGGCGCAGTACTTCGTGCTGGAGGACAACCTGCGCGTGCCCTCGGGGGTGTCCTACATGCTGGAGAACCGGCGCATGATGCTGCGGCTCTTCCCGGAGCTGTTCGCGCGCCACAAGGTGCTGCCGGTGGAGCATTACCCCGACCTGCTGCTCGACACGCTGCGCCAGGCCGCGCCGGCGGGACTGCACGAGCCCACGGCGGTGGTGCTCACGCCCGGCGCCTACAACAGCGCCTACTTCGAGCATGCGTTCCTCGCCCAGCAGATGGGC
>DASTHP010000274.1:0-6212 GCA_035718125.1 Burkholderiales bacterium
TCGATCCCGGCGTGTTCGGCGAATCGCGCTCCAGGGACCGCGTGTTCTTCGTCGAGTCGCTCTCGGGCGACCGCACCAGCGTGCAGAACGTGTTCGTCAGCACCATGCAGCACGGCCGCAGCGGCGTGATGTACAGCCAGAGGGGCTTGATCGAAGTGGCGCCCAACGGCGATCGCTACATCGTGCTGCTGGATGGCCGCCGCTACGAAGGCGTGCCCGGCGAGGTCGAGTATCGCGTCATGGAGTTCTCGCGCTACGCGGCGCGCGTCGAAGCGCCTGCCGGGGAGGAGCCGGTGCCCACGCAAAAGAGCCTGTCGACGCTGGCGCTGGTGCGCGACCCCGCCGCGGCCAACCTCGGCGAGCTGCTGTGGCGCATCGGCGTGCCGGCATCGGCCCTGATCCTCTCGCTGCTCGCCATCCCCTTGAGCTTCGTCAATCCGCGCGCCGGCCGGTCGGTGAACCTGGTGTTCGCGCTGCTGACCTACATGGTCTACTACAACCTGCTCACCGTGTCTCAGGCGCGCGTGTCGCAGGGCAAGCTCGAGTTCGCGCTCGGCTGGTGGCCGGTGCACGCCGCGATGCTCTTGATCCTGATCGCGCTGTTCGCGCATCGCCTGACCCTCGGCGGGCTGCGCCTGCGGCTGACGCGCTAGGTCGCCCGGGACACACTTGGCCAACCGCACCCTCGACCGTTACCTGGCGCGCGAGATCATCGCCGCGGTGGGCTTCGTGCTGCTCGGCTTTCTCTCCCTGTTCGTGTTCTTCGACCTGATCGCCGAGCTGCGCGACCTCGGCAAGGGCGAATACAGTCTGCGGCCGATGTTCACGTTCGTGCTCCTGACGGCGCCGACGCGCGCCTACGAGCTGATGCCGGTGGCGGTGCTGATCGGCACGCTCTACGTGCTCGCCCACCTCGCCAGCAACTCGGAGTTCACCGTGATGCGCGCCGCCGGCATGTCGCCGGGCCAGGCCGGGTGGCTCCTGCTCAAGACCGGGCTGGTGTTCGCGGTGGCCACCTTCGCCCTGGGCGAGTGGATCGCGCCGGCGGCCGAGTCCATGGCGCAGCGGGTGCGGCTGCGCGCGATGATTTCCGTGATCGGCCAGGACCTGCACTCGGGTCTGTGGTTCAAGGACGAGCGCGCCTTCATCAACGTGCGCGAGGCCCGCGACGCCCAACACCTGGTGGGCGTGCGCATCTACCAGTTCGACGCCGAGCACCGGCTCGAGCGCATCACCTCCGCGGCGCGCGGCGACTTTCTGGAGAAGGGCCATTGGCGGCTGAGCGACGTGGTGGAGACGCAGTTCACGCCGGAAGGGCCGCGCAACGCGCGCCTCGCGCAGGCCGAGTGGCGCTCGGCCGTCAATCCCGACCTGCTCAACGTGCTGATCGTGGTGCCGGAGCGCATGTCGGCCTGGAACCTGTACCGCTACATCGGCCACCTCGGCGCCAACCGGCAGAAGACCGGCCGCTACGAGATCGCGCTGTGGAAGAAGCTCTTCTACCCGATCGCGACGCTGGTGATGATGGCGCTGGCGCTGCCATTCGCGTACCTGCACGCCCGCTCGGGCATGGTCGGCCTCAAGGTGTTCCTCGGCATCATGCTCGGCATCTTCTTTTACATGCTGAACAGCCTGTTCTCGCATGTCGCGCTGTTGCAGAACTGGCCGCCTTTTGCCGCCGCGGCCATGCCGAGCACCGCGTTCTTCGTCGGGGCGATGCTGATGATGTGGGTGGTCGAGCGCAGGTAGAAAATCGGGCCCTGACCCCGATTTTCTCCTAAGCGGCGAGCACCAGCCGCGTGCCGGCGAGGCGGTCGTGCAGGAACTGGCGGTCGCGATCGAACAGCGCCCAGACGATCGATATTCCCGTAGGCACCAGTGGCAGCGCGAGGCAGAAGCGCAGCAGCGCCTTGCCCGGCGTGACCCCGACCAGCCGGATGCGCCAGGCCTTCATGGCGAGCGTCTGCCCGCCGCGCAGCCAGCACCAAAGGAAATAGGCGGCGAACACCGCGACCAGCAGCAGCTGGTGCGCGAGGCGTAACGCGCCCTCGGCCGCCGCGCCGCGCGAGGCGAAATGAAACGCGAAACCGGCGAAAAAGGCGACGGCGAACAGCAGGATCGCCTCGTACAGCATGCTGGCAAGGCGCCGCGCGAGGCCCGGCGTCACTTGGCCGGCGCCGGCTTCTTCTTCGTTGCGGCGCTCTGCCGTTCCTGCGGCGGCAGCGCCTGGTACTCCGACCATTGCTGCTTGAGGTCGCCGCGCTTTTCCGGCGGCACCTTGGACAGGCGCCGGTAGTTCTCGCGCGCCTGCTTGCGCTGCTCCGGCGTGAGCTTCGCCCAGCTCTGCATGCGCCGCTGCATGCGCTGCTGCGCTTCGGGCTTCATCTTCGGGTAGCGCTTGGCGAGGTTGATCCAGTTGCGCCGCCGGTCCGGCGCGATGTTCTCCCAGTCGTTCTTGAGCGGCGCGAGGATCTCCTGCTGCTCGGCGCTGAGTTCCGCCCACGCGGGGCCCTTCTTGGGGGCTTGTGCGGCCGGCTTGGGCGCCGGTGGCTTGGGCGCCTGCGTGCTCGGCTTGGGCGCCTGTGCGCCGGGCTTGACCGCCTGCTCGCCGGGCGATTGCGCGGTGGCGCTGCCGGCTGCCGCGAGCAGCGCAAAGGCAGCTGCGGCTAGTAGGAGGCGCGCTTCTTCAGCCACGCCTCGAACCCCCGGTCGAGATACGCGTCGATCGGCAACTCCCCCGTGAGCACCAGCGCGTCCAGTTCTTCGACTTCCGCGGCACGCTGCCGTTGCTCCCAGGAATAAACCGCGGCAAGGCCGATGGCGAGCGCGAGCAGGGGCACGATCAGCCGCAGCGACACGCCCCTGAACCCGCCCATGCGGGCCACGAGGCCGCCCATCCAGGTCACCTCCTGCGCCAGCTCGGGCTTCTGGCGCGCAAGCGCCGACTCGCGCGCGGCGTGCAACTTCGCCAGGATCGACGCGTCCAGCGGCGTGCCCTGGTTGAGAAGCTGGCGGATCCTGTTGCCGAATTGCGGTTCGTTCATGGTCGTTGCGCGGACGTGCGCCTACAGGCCGATGCCGCGCGCTTTGAGCGCAACAGCCAAAGCATGCGCCGCCCGCGAGCAATGCGTTTTTACGCTGCCCTCGGAGCAGCCCATGATTTGGGCGGTTTCGGCGACGTCCAACTCCTCCCAGTAACGCATGACAAATGCCTCGCGTTGACGCGCCGGCAGCTTCGCAATCTCTTCTTCAATTATTTCAACAAGTTGCGACTGCTCGAGCCGGTCCGGCGGCGACGCTTCCCGGTTCGACTCGCCAGACGCCGCCAAAGTTTCCAGCGGATCCTCGTCCTCGTCCAGCCCGCGCCCCGGCAGCAGCGAGGAGAACAGGGATACCCATGTGTTGCGCACTTTCTGGCGCCGGAACCAGTCGCGGATCGCGTTCTGCAGGATGCGCTGGAACAGCATCGGCAGCTCCGCCACGGGCCGGTCGCCGTACTTCTCGGCCAGCCGCAGCATCGCGTCCTGCACGATGTCCAATGCCGCCTGCTCCTCGCGCACCGCAAAGACGGCCTGCTTGAAGGCGCGCCGTTCGGCGCCCTCGAGAAACGCCGAAAGCTCGCTGCGCGATGCCAGTGGGTCTCCCTTCCTCCGACGGCGCGGTTCTGGGTCGCGGCGATGTTACCAAAACCGGCCCGCAACGCCCCTCGCGATTGCTTGACCGCAGTGCATCAAG
This sequence comes from Burkholderiales bacterium, assembly GCA_035718125.1. Taxonomy (GTDB): domain Bacteria; phylum Pseudomonadota; class Gammaproteobacteria; order Burkholderiales; family SG8-39; genus JAABQT01. Next base: position 3,736 of record DASTHP010000274.1, read on the forward strand.
TCTTTAATCTTCAACGTTTTCCTCACCTTCGTCCCCATGGATCGAATCAAGGGTCTGGAGCTCACCGGCGCCGAGATCGTAGTGCGCTGCCTGCAGGAGGAGGGCGTCGAGTACGTGTTCGGCTACCCCGGCGGGGCGGTGCTGCACATCTACGACGAACTCTTCAAGCAGGACAAGGTGCGCCACGTCCTGGTGCGACACGAGCAGGGCGCCGCGCATGCCGCCGACGGCTACTCGCGCTCCTCGCACAAGGTGGGCGTGTGCCTGGTGACCTCCGGCCCCGGCGTCACCAATGCCGTCACCGGCATCGCCACGGCGTACATGGATTCGATCCCGATGGTGGTCATCACCGGCCAGGTGCCGACGCACGCCATCGGGCAGGATGCGTTCCAGGAGTGCGACACGGTCGGCATCACGCGGCCCTGCGTGAAGCACAACTTCCTGGTCAAGGACATCAAGGACCTCGCCGTCACCATCAAGAAGGCGTTCTACCTCGCCACCACCGGCCGCCCCGGCCCTGTGCTGGTGGACATTCCGAAGGACATCACCGCGCAGAGCTGCGAGTTCCAGTATCCGGAGAGCGTGACGCTGCGCTCCTACAACCCGGTGAAGAAGGGCCATGCCGGGCAGCTGAAGAAGGCGGTGCAGCTGCTCGCGGAGGCGGAGCGCCCGATGATCTACACGGGCGGCGGCGTCATCCTGTCGAACGCCGCGGCGCAGCTCACCGAGCTGGTGAAGCTCACCGGTTTTCCCTGCACCAACACGCTCATGGGCCTGGGCGGCTACCCGGGCACCGACCGGCAGTTCCTCGGCATGCTCGGCATGCACGGCACTTACCAGGCCAACATGGCCATGCAGCACTGCGACGTGCTGCTCGCCATTGGCGCGAGGTTCGACGATCGCGTCATCGGCAACCCGGCGCATTTTGCGCAGAACCCGCGCAAGATCATCCACGTCGACATCGACCCGTCCTCGATCTCCAAGCGCGTGAAAGTGGACGTGCCGATCGTCGGCAACATCCCCGATGTGCTCGAGGACCTGCTCAAGCAGCTCGGCGGCGCGAAATTGCAGAACTCGAAGCCCTGGTGGCAGCAGATCGAGCAGTGGCGCGCGAAGGACTGCCTGAAGTACGACCGCGCCTCGAAGATCATCAAGCCGCAGTTCGTGCTTGAGAAGCTCTACGAGGTCACCAAGGGCGAGGCCTTCGTCACCTCGGACGTCGGCCAGCACCAGATGTGGGCCGCGCAGTTCTACAAGTTCGACCAGCCGCGGCGCTGGATCAACTCCGGGGGCCTGGGCACCATGGGCTTCGGCCTGCCGGCGGCGATGGGCGTGCGCCTGGCGAATCCCGGCGCGACGGTGGCCTGCGTCACCGGCGAATCCTCGATCCAGATGTGCCTGCAGGAGCTCTCCACCTGCAAGCAGTACCGGCTGCCGATCAAGATCGTGAACCTCAACAACCGCTACATGGGCATGGTGCGCCAGTGGCAGCAGTTCTTCCACGGCAACCGCTACTCCGAGTCCTACATGGACGCGCTGCCCGACTTCGTCAAGCTCGCCGAGGGCTACGGGCACCGCGGCGTGCTGATCGACAAGCCGGCCGACGTCGAGCCCGCGCTGCGCGAAGCCTTCGCGCGCAAGGACGAGCTGGTGTTCATGGACTTCATCACCGACCAGGCGGAAAACGTCTATCCGATGGTGCCCGGCGGCAAGGGCATCACCGAGATGATCCTCTCCGAAGACCTGTAATGCGCCACATCATTTCCATCCTGGTCGAGAACGAGGCCGGCGCGCTGTCGCGCATCTCGAACATGTTCTCGGCGCGCGGCTACAACATCGAGTCGCTCACCGTGGCGCCGACCGAGGATGCCTCGATGTCGCGCATGACCATCGTCACCGTGGGCTCCGAGGACGTGATCGAGCAGATCACCAAGCAGCTGAACAAGCTCGTCGAGGTGGTCAAGGTGGTGGACCTGTCGGAAGCCGAGCACATCGAGCGCGAGCTGATGCTGATCAAGGTGCGCGCCGGGGCGAAGGAGCGCGAGGACATGAAGCGCATGGCCGACATCTTCCGCGGCCGCGTCATCGACGTCTCGGACAACACCTACACCATCGAGCTCACTGGCGACGGCAAGAAGCTCGACGCGTTCATCCAGGCGCTCGACCAGGGCGCGATCATCGAAACCGTGCGCACCGGCGCGAGCGGCATCGGCCGCGGCAACCGCGTACTGCGCGTCTGAATCGAATGGGCGGGGCGCGGGCCCCGCTTTTCTTTACTAGGGGAACCCCATGAAGGTCTATTACGACAAGGACGCCGACCTTTCGCTCGTCAAGGGCAAGAAGGTCACCATCATCGGCTACGGCTCGCAGGGCCACGCGCACGCGCAGAACCTGCAGGAATCCGGCGTGAAGGTCACCGTCGGCCTGCGCAAGGGCGGCGCCTCCTGGGACAAGGCGAAGAAGGGCGGCATCAAGGT
>DASTHP010000275.1:0-15624 GCA_035718125.1 Burkholderiales bacterium
TCGCCATCGGCCGCCTTGTGGACGTCAAGTACACGGCGGCGTCCGCTGGCGCGCCCTGCACGAAAATCGCCACCGTCGCGCACGCGGGAATGAATCAGAGGCTCCCTAGAGGCTCTTTCTCTGGTTGACCGGCGGGATCTGCAGGGATTCCCGGTATTTCGCGATGGTGCGTCGCGCGACCACGATGCCCTGCTGGCCGAGGGTCTGCGCGATGCGCGCGTCCGACAGGGGCGCGCGCGCGTTCTCGGCCGCCACCAGCTGCTTGATCAGCGCGCGGATCGCCGTGGACGAGGCGGCGCCGCCGGTGTCAGTGGCGACGTGGCTGCCGAAGAAATACTTCAGCTCGAAGGTGCCGCGCGGCGTGGCCATGAATTTCTGCGTGGTGACGCGCGAGATGGTGCTCTCGTGCAGGCCGAGGGTCTCGGCGATCTCGCGCAGCACCATCGGCCGCATCGCCACCTCGCCGTGCTCGAAGAAGTGCCGCTGGCGGTCGACGATGGCCTGCGACACGCGCAGGATGGTGTCGAAGCGCTGCTGCACGTTCTTGATCAGCCAGCGCGCCTCCTGCAGCTGCGCGGCGAGCGCGTTGGAGCCGTTGCGCGCGCTGCCGGCGAGGTCGGCGTACAGGCGGTTGATGCGCAGGCGCGGCATCGCTTCCGGGTTGAGGCTCGCGCGCCAGACGCTCTTCACCTTGCGCACGATCACGTCCGGGATCATGTAGCGCGTCTCGACGTTGGCGAACGCGGCGCCGGGGCGCGGATTCAGGCTCTGGATCAGCTTCTGTGCGGCGCGCAGCGCGTCCTCGCTCGCGCCCGTCAGGCTGCGCAGCCGCGCATAGTCGCGCGCGGCAAGCAGCTCCAGGTGCTTGCCGGCGATCTCGGTGGCGAGCGCGCAGGCCGGGTGGTCCTTGAGCGCGCGCAGCTGCAGCAGCAGGCATTCGGCCGGCGAGCGCGCGCCGACGCCCGCGGGCTCCAGGTTCTGCAGGTGGCGCAGCGCGATGCCGAGCTCCTCGAGCTCGACGGCGGCCGCGGGCTCGAACAGCGCGGCGATCTCCTCGAGCGGCTGCGTGAGATAGCCGTCGTCGTCGAGCACGTCGATGAGCAGCGCGACGAGCGCGCGGTCGCGCTCGCCGATGCCGGTGAGCGCGAGCTGCTCGTTGAGATGCTCGCGCAGCGAGGGCGTGCCGGCGGCGCCAAAGGTGCGGTCGCCCTCGTCCTCGTCTTCGCCGCCGCGCGAGGGCGTGGCGAATTCGAGCTGCCAGTCCGCGGAGCGCTCCGCGCCTTCCTCCGGGGCCGTTGAGCCCGGCGCCGTCTCCAGCGCCGCGGACGCTGCCGGCGCCTCCCGCGCCGGCGTGAAGGCGCTCTCGCCTTCCGCGTCTTCGCGCTCGAGGATCGGGTTTTCCATCAGCATGCGCTCGATCTCCTGGTTCAGCTCGACCGTGGAGAGCTGCAGCAGGCGGATCGACTGCTGCAGCTGCGGCGTCAGCGTCAGGTGCTGCGAGAGCCGGAACTGCAGGGTGGGCTTCATGGGAGGAGGGTGCTGCGGCCGCTGGCGGTCCGTGTCGCTCCGCTACATGCGGAAATGCTCGCCGAGGTACACGCGGCGCACGTTGTCATTATAGACGATCTCCTCCGGATGACCGGAGGCGAGCACCGCGCCCTCGCTCATGATGTAGGCGCGGTCGCAGATGCCGAGGGTCTCGCGCACGTTGTGGTCGGTGATCAGCACGCCGATGGCGCGCTCCTTGAGAAAGCGGATGATGCGCTGGATGTCGAGCACCGCGATCGGGTCGACGCCGGCGAAGGGCTCATCCAGCAGGATGAAGGCGGGCTTGTTGCCCAGGGCGCGCGCGATCTCCAGGCGCCGGCGCTCGCCGCCCGAGAGCGAGAGCGCCGCGTGCTTGCGCAGGTGCGCGATGTTCAGGTCCTTGAGCAGCTCCTGCAGGCGCGTCTCGATGTCGCCGCGCGCGAGGCCCTGCAGCTCGAGCACCGCCTGCACGTTCTCCTCGACCGTGAGCTTGCGGAACGTCGAGTTCTCCTGGGGCAGGTAGGAGATGCCCAGGCGCGCGCGCGCGTGGATCGGCAGGTGCGTGAGCTCGCGCCCGTCGAGCTGGATGCGTCCGGCGTCCGCGGCGATCAGGCCGACGATCATGTAAAAGCAGGTGGTCTTGCCCGCGCCGTTGGGGCCGAGCAGGCCGACCACCTCGCCGCTGGAAACCTCCAGCGACACGTCCTGCACCACGCTGCGCGCCTTGTAGCGCTTGTGCAGGTGCTCGGCGCGCAGCAGGCTCACTGCGCGCCCTTGGCAGCGGGCTTCTTGGGCTGGATCACTGCGCGCACGCGCTCGCCGGGCGCAGCGGCGGGCGCGCCCTTGGCGCTCGACACCGAGAAGAACTCCGAGCGCTGGTCGTAGAGGATATAGCTGCCGCGCACCTCGTCGCGGTCGCGCGCGATGCGCGCGCTGTCGATGAGCTCGATGCGCTCGGTGCGCTCGTCGATCTCGACGCGCAGCGCTTCGCCTTCGACCCACACGCCTTCCTGGCCGCCCTGCGCGTCGCTCTTCTGGCGAAAGCGCACCGGGGTGCCGCTGGCGCTCGCGTGGTGAAAGCCGTCGGCGTCCTGGCGCAGCACGACCCGTTCGGCGCGCAGCTGCAAGGTGCCCTTGGTGAACACCACGCTGCCCTCGAAGATGCTGACGCGGCGCGCCTCGTCCGAGGTCATGCGGTTGGCCTCCACCTGCGTGGGCTTGTCGCGGTCGGCCTTCTCCGCCCTGACGGCGAACGCCGCCACCACCGCCAGGGCGGCTGCGCAGACGATGAGCGCGCGCAGCTTCACGGCAGCTTCGCCTCGTAGGTGCCGCGCACCTGCGCGTGCAGCACCAGCTGGCCCGTGCGGTTGTCATAGTCCATGCCGCGTCCGCGCAGCGAGCGGCCGGGAGCGGTGAACTCCACTTCACGGTCGGTGCGCGCCAGCGAGCGCGGCGTGACCAGGTGCAGGAAGCTGGTGCGTAGCCGGCTTTCCTCTCCGCCCGTGGCGTTGTCGCGCACCAGCAGCACGTTATCGAAGAGCAGCAGTTCGCTGCCGTCCTGCGTCAGCGTGCCGCGGTCGGCGGAAAGGCGCAGCCGCGGCTCATCCGGCCGGGTCTGCACGGCGCTAGGCGACAGCAGCTCGGTGGAACCGTCGTCGGGGTAATGCGTCATCTTGGCGGCCGAGAGCGTCGTGACCGGCCTGCCGTCCACGCCGAACTCGGTGAGCAGGAACCCCTCGACGATGAAATCCGGATCATGGCGGCGCGGCGACGGCGCTGCCGGCTCCTCGCGCGTCAGCCGCTCGAGCCAAAAGGTGAGCAGCGCCAGCGTAAGTACCAGCAGCAGCGGGAACAGGCGCGTGCTCGACAGGCTCATGCCAGGTGCCGCGCCAGCGCGGCCTCGAGCTTGCCCTGCGCGCGCAGGAGATACTCGCAGACTTCACGCGCCGCGCCGGCGCCCGCGGGCGCCGTGGCCACGTAGTGGACTGCGCGCCGCACGCTCTCATGCGCTTCGCGTGGCGCGCAGGCGAAGCCGCAGCGCTCGAGCACCGGCAGGTCCGGCACGTCGTCGCCCATGCAGCCCGCCTCGGCGGGCGCCAGGCCCAGGCGCGCGAGCAGCGTCGCGAAGCCGGCAGCCTTGTCCTGCGCGCCCTGCACGACGTGCGCGACGCCGAGCTCGGCGGCGCGCAGTGCCACTGCGGGCGAGCTGCGCCCCGACAGGATGGCGGCGGGGATGCCGGATTGCGCGAGCATCTTCAGGCCGTGGCCGTCCAAGGTGTGGAAGGCCTTCAGCGCCTCGCCCTGCGGCCCGTACCACAGGCGCCCATCGGTGAGCACGCCGTCGACGTCGAAGACCATCAGCCGCACGCGGCGCGCCCGCTCGAGCGCGTCGGCAGTCGCCGCCGGCATCGCCTCAGACGACCTTGGCGCGCAGCAGGTCGTTCATGTTGAGCGCGCCGATGAGTTCGCCCGCCGCGTTCGCGACCAGCAGCTGGCTGATGCGATGCCGCTCCATCAGCGCCACCGCCTCGGTGGCGAGCGCTTCGGGTGGCACGCTGCGCGGGCTGGCGGTCATCACCTGCGCTACGCGCGCCGACTTGAGGTTCGCGACCTTCTTCAACGCACGGCGCAGGTCGCCGTCGGTGAAGATGCCCTTGATGCGGCCGCGCGCGTCGACCACCGCCGTCATGCCGAGCCCGCCGCGCGTCATTTCGTCGAGCGCCTGCTTGAGCGTCGCGCCCTCGCGCACCTTGGGCACGCTGGCGCCACGGTGCATGACGTCGGCCACGTGCTTGAGCGCCTCGCGGTGCAGCGAGCCTCCCGGGTGCGAGCGCGCAAAGTCCGCGGCGGAGAAGCCGCGCGCGTCCAGCAGCGCGATGGCCAGCGCGTCGCCCAGCGCGAGCGAGGCCGTGGTGCTGGCGGTGGGCGCCAGACCGAGGGGACAGGCCTCCTGCTCGACACCCGCGTCGAGATGCACGTCGGCGGCGCGCGCCAGCGACGATTGCGCGTCGCCGGTGATCGCCACCAGCTTCGCGCCTTCGCGCCGGATCGAGGGCACGATGCGCACCAGCTCCGCGCTCTCGCCCGAGTTGGAAATGCCGATGAACACGTCCTCGGCGCGGATCATGCCGAGATCGCCGTGGCTCGCTTCCGCCGGATGCACGAAGTAGGCCGGCGTGCCGGTGCTCGCCATGGTGGAGGCGATCTTGCGCGCCACGTGCCCCGACTTACCGATGCCGCTGACGATGACGCGCCCGCGTCTGCCGTCGAGGCACTGTTGGATCAGCTGCAGCGCCGCGAGAAACCGCTCGTCGAGCCGCGGAATCAGCGCACGCACGGCGTCGGCCTCGATCGCGAGCACGTTGCGCGCGAGCTCCAGCGCGCCCTCGCTGCTGCGGGGCGCCGCCTGACGCAGGGAACGCACTGCGCTTATCATAGCTGCGAAGTATAACTCTCCCTCTTCGGCCCCCATGGATCCCGCCGGGTTGTCGCTGCAACCGGTCCTCGTGCTGTTGGCGGGCGGCGTGCTGGCGGTCATCGTGTGCCGCAGCCTCGCGCTGCCGCCGATCATCGGCTACCTGGTGACCGGCGTCGCGCTCGGGCCGCACGCGCTCGGCCTGGTCGCGGACAGCCACGCCGTGCGCCAGCTCGCCGAGTTCGGCGTGGTGTTCCTGCTGTTCTCGATCGGGCTGGAGTTCAGCCTGTCCAAGCTGCGCAGCATGCGCCGCTCGGTGTTCGGCCTTGGCTCGGCCCAAGTCGTCGCGAGCATCGGCATCGGCATGGCCGTGGCGCAGGCCCTGGGCGCCGGCTGGCAGGCGGGCCTCGCGCTCGGCGGCGCGATGGCAATGTCCTCGACAGCCATCGTCTCGAAGCTCCTCGCGGAACGGCTTGAGCTCGACACGCCGCACGGGCGCGACACGGTGGGTGTGCTGCTGTTCCAGGACCTTGCGGTGGTGCCGCTGCTCATCCTGGTGCCGGCGCTGAACGCGCCGGCGCAGGACCTCGGGCGCGACGTGCTGCTCGCGCTCGCCAAAGCGGCGGTGGTGCTTGCCGTGCTGACGCTGGTCGGCCCGCGCGTGATCCGCGCCTGGTTCGGCGTCATTGCGCGCCGCCGCTCCACGGAGCTGTTCGTCCTCAACGTGCTGCTGATCACGCTCCTGCTCGCGTTCCTGACGGGGCTTGCGGGCCTGTCGCTTGCGCTGGGGGCGTTCCTCGCGGGCATGCTCATCGGCGAAACCGAGTACCGCTACCAGGTGGAAGAGGACATCAAGCCGTTCCGCGACGTGCTGCTCGGCCTGTTCTTCGTATCAGTCGGCATGATGCTCGATGTCGGCCTGCTGCTGGGTCATGGCTGGCTGGTGCTGGGCTTTTTCGCGCTGCTGATCGTGGGCAAGGGCGCACTGATCGCGCTGCTCGCGCGCACGTTCGGCGCGGCGCCGGGCACCTCTCTGCGCGTCGGCCTGGCGCTCGCCCAGGGCAGCGAGTTCGGCTTCGTGCTGCTGGCGCAGGCGCGTGCGGCTCAGCTCGCGCCCGAGCCCGTGGTGCAGGCGCTCATCGGCGCGATGATCCTGTCGATGCTCGCCACGCCGTTTCTCATTGCCGCGAGCGACCGCCTGGTGCTGCGTTTCACCGCCTCGGAGTGGATGGCGCGGTCCCTGGAGCTGCACCGCGTGGCGGTGCGGTCCCTGGAGACCGAGCGCCACGTCATCATCCTTGGCTACGGCAGGAACGGCCAGCGCCTGGCGCGGCTGCTGGAGGCCGAGGGCGTGCACTACGTCGCGCTCGACCTCGATCCCGAGCGTGTGCGCGAGGCGGCGCTCGCCGGCGACACGGTGGTGTTCGCCGACAGCTCGCGGCGCGAGGCGCTGGTGGCGGCCGGCCTGGCGCGCGCCGCCGCCGTGGTGGTGACCTTCGCCGACGTGCCCGCCGCGGTGCGCGTGCTCGCGCACATCCACGCGCTCAAGCCGTCGGTGCCGGTGATCGTGCGCGCGCGCGACGAGGCGGACATCGGCCGCCTCACCGCCGCCGGGGCTTCGGAAGTCGTGCCCGAGGCGTTCGAATCCGGGCTGATGCTCGCCTCGCACGCGCTGGTCTGGGTCGGCGTGCCGCTCTCGCGCGTCATGCGCCGCATGAGCCAGGTGCGCGACCAGCAGTACGGCCTGCTGCGCGGGCTCTACCACGGCGCCAGCGACGAGCCAGAGTCGGGCGAGTCGGCGCAGCCGCGGTTGCACGCCGTCACCCTGCATGCGCATGCCGCCGCGCTCGCCAAGCCGCTGTCGACGCTCGGGCTGGACGAGCTGGGCGTGCAGGTCAGCGCGGTGCGGCGCCCCGGGGAGCGCAAGAAGATGAGCGCGGAGGAGGCGGGCCCGCTGCGCGAAGGCGACGTCGTGGTGCTGCTCGGCGCCCCCGAGCTGCTCGCGGCCGCGGAAATGCGGCTGCGCCAGGGCTAGAGCAGGAAAAGGCCTTCTTGAGGACGGCCTTGGCGTGCCATGCGGCGCGTCAGGTCAGATCTGGCGGCAGACGACGTAGACGTTGGTGCCGGTTTCCGCGTACGCCGAGGCTGGCGCGTTCGCGATGCTCTGGTTGATGGCAGTCTGCAGCTGTGCGCGGATCGTGCCCGAAGCGGGGCTGCCGTCGTCCATCTGGACGTCGACCGCGACCGCGACCTTATCGGGCAGATTCGCCGAGCACATGATCAGGCTCGCGAAGCCGCCAAGCGCAGTGCCGGTACCTGTGCCCATTGCGGTCTGCACGCCCAGCATGCCCGCCAACGCATTGAGCGGCTGCTGTTGGCCCGACCCTGCGACGAAGCCCGAGCGCCGCAGGTGATCCCACCACAGCCGCGATTCCGCATTGTTCACCGAGCTGTTGTAGTCGCCCGCGACCGTGCCGTTACCGTCGCCGGCCACTGCGCCGCTCCAGCGGGTGGCGCCGGGATCGTCGCCCGGCGTGGCGCGGTAGCGATCCTGGTAGGCGTAGTGGGCAGTGGTGAGGCCGTTCAAGTCCGCGATCAAGTTCTTGGTTCGCGCCTGTACGACCATCTCCTGGCCCTTGAGGATGCCACCCAGCAGCAGGCCGATGACGACCAGGACGATCGCAATCTCGACCATCGTGAAGCCTCGTTGCCCTTGCAGCACTTGGTGGTACCCGTGACGCGCAACCAGTGAATGAACGCCCCCCAAATCCGGGGTAGGGTTAATTCTCCTATTCATGCCGCACGTCTGTCCAAGACGCTGAGCGTGGGCGCCGGCGCTGAAACCGGGGCCGGAGCACGGTCAGGAAAAGTAAAGGCCGGCTTGCGGCCGGCCTTGGAAAGCAACGCTGCGCGTCAGGTCAGATCTGGCGGCAGGCGACGTAGATGTTGGTTCCCGTCTCCTGGTAGGCAGAAGCCGCCGCGTTCTCAATGACCGGGTTGGCGGCGCTTTGCAGTTGCGCGCGCATCGCGCCGGCGTTGGGCTGGCCGTCGTCCATCTGCGAGTCGATGGCGATCGCGATCTTGTCGGGGAGATTCGCCGAGCACATGATCAGGCTTGAGAAGCCGCCCAGCGCGCTGCCCGCGCCCGTGCCCATCCCGGTCTGGACCCCCATCATTCCGACCACCGCGTTGAGCGGCTGCTGCTGGCCGGTACCCGCGACGAAGCCCGCGCGGCGCAGATGGTCCCACCACAACCGGGACTCGTCATTGGCCGTGACGCTGTTGTAATTGCCCTCGACCGCGCCGTCTCCGTCCCCCGCTTGGGCGCCGCTCCAGCGACCCGCGCCGGAATCGTCCCCTGGGATCGCACGATAGCGGTCCTGGTAGCCATAGTAGGCTGCCGAGATGCCGCTGAAGTCCGCGATCACGTTCTTGATCTTGGCCTGCGTGATCATCTCCTGACCCTTGAGGATGCCGCCGAGCAGCAGCCCGATGATCACCAGCACGATCGCGATTTCGACGAGCGTGAAGCCTTTCTGTTTAGTATTCATTCCATTACTCCTCTGGGAGTAGACAAGTCGATAAAAGGCGATTGCAAGATCCATGCCGAGGCAATCTCGGCATTTGCGGGGGTTTACGGGCAAAAATCACGCAAATCGCGTCGATGTGCTGACATTAGTGTCGAGATCCTGACGGCACGCGTTCTTCTAGCTGCCTCAGCCTCTGCTCCAGGTATCGGCGCTCGGCGGGATCGACCAGTTTCCCGCTGTGCAGGAGGCCGCCCAGCAGGATCTTCGCCGCGTCCAGCTCGTTCATGTCCTCGAGGATGAAGATCTCCATCTGCCTCGCCCACAAGGGCACGTCCGCAGCCGTCGTCCGGCGATCGAGGTCCGCGGCATAGCGACGCGCGAGCGGCAGATCATGGAGCCGGTGCTTCGCGAGCAGCGCGGCGTGCGCGAGCCAGGGCCAGCGCCGGTTCGGATCCTCCAGGAACGCCTCGTGAACGAACTCCAGCATGGCCCGGCTGCGGGCCGGGTCCTCGACCTCCGCATAGATGCGCGCTGCGGCGAAGAGCGGATACCCGCTGCGCGGATCGGTGTCCAGGATCGCGCGCAGCCAGCCGGTCAGCACCGTAAAATCGAGCTGCTGGTATGGCCGCGCGTTGCCCGCGCCGAGGTCGAATGCCTGCAGGTAAAGCATGGCAAGCCGCGCGGCCGCAGCGGGCTCTCCGACGCTTGCCGCACGCAGGGCGGCTGCGCGCGGCGCAGGCGGCAAGTCCGCAGCCGTACTTGCCGGCGCCAATCGCAGGCTCTGGATCGCGATCTGCACCGCAAGGCAGGCGACCAACCCCGCCCACAGCCACGCGGGCACGTCCGCCAGCGGACGCTCGCTCCCCTTCACAGGCTGCGACGGTGAAAGTCGATCAAGCCCGCCACGCACAGCAGGGCGCTATACACGAGCAACGCGCCGATGGCGGCGCCGAACTCGCCTGCGCTCGGCAACCCGTAGAGTAGCCAGTCGCTGCGCGTGGCCGCATCCAGCCGCGGCAGCACCAGGGCCACCGCGTCCACCGCACTGCGCGCGGCGACCTGCGCCCAGGATTCCTCGGCCAACGGCCCGCGCGCAAGAAGCTGAATGCCGGCAATGGAGCGGGCAAGCAGGTACAGGCCGAGCGATGCGGCCAACGCGGGAACGACACTGGCGAGCGTCACCGAGAAGAACAGCGCCGCCGCCGCCACCAGAAGCAGCTCTAGTCCCAGCGAAGTGCCCCATAGAACGACACTCGCCGGCGCGGCCCACAGCAGCATCGGCGTCGCGAAGGCGACGGCCAGCGCCAGGCCGATGGCGCCGAAGCCGCACAACTTGCCCGCGTAATAGCCACTGCGCGACAGTGGCAGCGACAAGGCGAGCTCGAGCACCTTGTCGTTCGCTTCGCGCACAATGCTTGCCGCCACGTGCGCGGCGAGCAGGAACGCCGCGCCGGCGCGCAGCATCGCCGCCGCGAATGCCGCCTGCAGCTCGCGGCTCTCGGTGACCGCGACCTGCGACAGGAAAGCGGCGAGGCTGAGTGCGGCCGCAAGCAGGCCGAGCGCGAGCCAGGGCAGGGCGCCGCGGCGCGCTTCGAGCAGGCTGGCGCGGGCAAGGAGCAGTGCGGGTCGCATCTTTCGCGTGGCCTTGATTGTGCGTATCTTTGCCTGCGTTCGCCCGACCATGCAAGCCGCCGCGCCCAGCGACTCCGATTCCGCCCGCCTGGCGCGCACGGCGGGCGCGTTCAGCCGGCGCTATTGGCAGTACGTGGTGATCGGCATGCTCGCGCTGCTGCACGTGGTCGCGCTGCGCGGCGTTGCCGACGAAGGCGCGCGCGTGCTGGTGATCGCGCACCTGGGGCTGCTGCTGCTGTGGCAGCCGATCCTGCGGGGCGAGCGTCCGGTCACGGTGACGCAGGCCCTGTTCATCGCCTTGTGCGCGGCGGCGGCGGTGCTATGGCTGAACTGGTGGCTGCTCGCGGTGTGGGTCGTCATGCTCGCGGGGCTGGTGGGCGGCCGGGTGTTCCTGCACCAGGCGCGCTGGCAGCGCCGCTACTACTTCCTGGTCTTCGTCTACCTGCTCGCGCTCTTGGTGGTGATCGTGCTGCCGGAGATCGCGCCGCGCCGGGAGATCGATCCGCAAGTGCGCGCCTACGCGGCGTGGGGCCTCCCCGTGCTCTTCGTGCTGATGGCGCTTGTGCCGGTGGAAGCCGATCCCGCGGAGACGGCCCAGGTGATCGACTACTTCTACAGCGTGTTCCTCATGCTGATGCTCGGGGTGGTCATCCTCGGCAGCTTCGCCTTCATGACGCTCGGGCGCACCGGCTACCTGGAGGCGCTCACCTACATCGTGTTCGTGATCGCCGGCGCGCTGCTCGCCATCGGGCTTGCCCTGAACCCGCGCACCGGCTACGCCGGCTTCAACGTGTTCGTGTCCCGGTACCTGTTCTCCATCGGGCTGCCGATCGAGCAGTGGCTGCAGGTCCTCGCGAAGCTGTCGCAGGCCGAGTCGCGCCCGGAGCGCTTTCTCGCCGAGGCCGGGGCCGCGCTGGCGAAGTTGCCATCGGTGCACGGGGTGTCGTGGATCGCGGAAGGTGCGCAAGGCGAGGCCGGCGCGCATACCCCGCATGCGGTGGAGTTCGCCAGTGCCGGGTTGCGGCTCACCATCTATTCGCGCTACCGCACCAGCCCCGCGCTGCACGGGCACCTGCGGCTGCTCGGGCAACTGCTCGCGGAGTTTCATCTCGCCAAGCTGCGCGAGCAGGCGCTGCGCGAGGCGAGCTTCATGCAGGCGGTGCACGAGACCGGCGCGCGCGTCACGCACGATGTGAAGAACCTGCTGCAGTCGCTCAATGTCCTGTGCTCGGTGGCGCTCGCCGAGCGCGGCGAGTCCCCCGAGTCGCTGGCGCTCCTGCGCCGGCAGCTGCCGGCGATCACGCAGCGGCTGGCGGCGACGCTCGACAAGCTGCAGCGGCCGGTGGCGGAGGGCGACGCGCGCGTGTCTGCCGCGCAGTGGTGGGACGGGCTGCTGCGCCAGTACCAGGACCGCGGCATCGCGTTCAGCGCGCGCGCGCTGCAGGGCGCCGAGGTGCCGCGCACGCTGTTCGACAGCGTCGCGGACAACCTGCTGCAGAATGCGCTCGCCAAGCGCGCCGCCGAGCCGGGGGTGCGCGTGAGCGCCGTCTTGTCGGCCGCAGGGAGCGCGGCCGAGCTGCGGGTGTGCGACACGGGTCGCGCCGTGCCGCCCGAGATCTCAGGGTCGCTGCTGCGCGCGCCGGTGCGATCGGACAACGGCCTGGGAATCGGCCTGTACCAGGCCGCGCGCCAGGCTCAGGCGAGCGGCTACGAGCTCGCCCTTGAGGCGAACCGGGACGGACAGGTTTGCTTCACCTTGCGGCGCGCGGAGGCCGGAACCTAGGGCAGTACCCCGGCGGCGACCAGCCTGCCGTAGAGCTCGCCGACCGAGATCCAGGCCATCTGGTCGTCGAATTCGCCGTTGGCCGCGCCGACCGGCGTGGGCGTGTGCCAGACGAACACGCGGTCGCCGTTCAGGTTGGCGGCCTCGTCGATCCCCGCGGAGCCTCCCTGGCCGTTCTTGCCGGTCGAGAACACGATGGCGACCACGGTATTCTGGTTGGTGACCGCGAGCGCGGTGCCGCAGGTGGTGGCGGCGATGCCGGTTGCCGTGCGGCACACGACGAGGTCGTTGGGCTGGCAGGTAAGGCCGTTGGCCCTGAGGTTGGTGGCGTTTGTGAAGTGGGGAAGCGAGCCGAGGCAGCCCGTCAGTGCATTGGCGGAAACGGCGTAGCGCATGCGGTTGCCCCAGGCGTCGATCGCGTAGCCGCCGGTGTCGACGATCTGGAAGCCGATGCTGCGCGCCGGCAGCCAGCCGCCATAGGGGCCGGGCGCCGTACATGTGCCGCCACCAACCGGCGCCTCGTCGCCGCTGCTGGTGGAAGTGGCGGGGCAGGGCAGGCGCCCGTTGACGATGGCGAAGGCGAGCAGCAGCTCGCGCGCCGCCTCGAGCCGCCGGCGCGTCTCTTCGAAGTTGCGCTGCTCGGTCTGCGCCGAGAGCGTATACATCGCGCTCGCGAGCAGTAGCCCGATGATGGCGACCACTACCGCAAGCTCGGTGAGCGTGAATCCGCGCACGCGGCGCGCGCCAGTCCGCGCCATGGCCATCAGGGGAGGGAGACGACGCGCAAGGGCGTCAGGCTGACAACCTGCGAGGCGTTGGGCGGGGACGCCGGATCCCAGTCGACCAGCAGGACTCTGTCGTTCCAGGGTGCGTAGAAGGGAGAGGTCAGCGCAGTCTTGCTTATGCGCGCGACTCGCTGCTCGTACAGCGTCCCGCCGTCGCTATTCTGATTCTCGAGGTAGTTCAGACGGTCACTGCGCAGGGCGCTCGTCTGGCGCGACTGCGTAGGCAGGGTGCGGCCCGCGAGGACCAGCAACGCGCGGATATTATGGGTGCCGGAATCGATGAAACGGATGCAGTTGCCGCTTGACGCGCTGCAACCGAGCGAGGGCAACCCGTCCGCCGAGTTCGCTTGGGCGATGGCGTAATAGGTGCTGCGGTACCACTCGTTGCGCACGAACCAGCCCAAAGTGGCATGGTTCCTGACGAGCAGCGCGTGATCCGTGATTACCGCGCGATTGATGCGGATGCGGAAATCCGCGTAGCTTCCCCAGCCGTTGGCGTCGATATTGGGCAACGTTCCGCGAAACCGGATCGTGACCGAGCCGCGCGGCGGCGTCGTGCCATCGGGCAGGGCCGTCGAGCCGTCGTTCATCCGCATCTGCACGATCGTCTGGGCAACGCTTGTCCATGCGCCGGTGCTGCCGTTGTCCCGTGCCTCGACGAGAGTCTCGGACACGGGGCTCGCCACCATAGAGCGAAAGCCCATGGCAACATTGTTGAATGTCGCGGCCATCTCGACGCGTACGTTTCTCGTAGGATCCCAGCCATCCTCGCTGTACTGCCCTTCGCAAAGGATCACCGTGCTGGAGGTGGAGCAGGAGTACGAATCGACGGCGCCGTATAGCGTGGACCTGACTGTCGTGGGGTGGGTGACCGGGAGCGTGGTGCAGGGCGCGGGCCCGGTGCAGACACTGGCAATCGAATTGAACGGCAGCAACCCTTGCGGATTTGAGTTCCCCGCCACCCCGAGGTAGGCGGAGGCGTTGGGATCGGCGAATGGCACCGGATAGGGATAGAGGGGCACGTTGCCCGAGGGCAGACCGGCGAATTGCTGTGTAGTGACCGGTCCGTCGAACGTGTATGCCGCCGCCTTGACCGCCGGCGCGATCTCTCGCTGCATGCGGTCGGCAATTGCCGCTTCGAGCGCGGGCTGCAGGTCCGCTGACGAGATGCGCAGCACCTGATCGTTGAAAGACTGTCCCGGGCGATTGCCTACGAAGCTCACGTCGGCGGGCGAGGTGGCGTTCTCGCACTCGAGGTAATTGCGCAGGTCCGGCGGCCCCGAAGCTGGCCTGGCCTGCGTCCATGCTGCGCACCCCGGGCCCGCCTGGGCAATGAGTATCGGCCCAGGCGCAATGACGAGCGCTACGGCCTCGTTGCCGTCGATCGTGAGCTGCCCCACCGAGTCAGAGTTGATGAGCAGCAAGGACATCGCCGACTGCATGGTCCAACCGGGAGAGATCACGTACCAGAGCGGCTCGCCTGCTGCATCCACGAGTTTCTCCAGCCCCAACGTGCGCCACGGCAGGCGACCAACGGCCGGCAGGGTGCAATTGCCAGCTGCAATCCCCTCTTGCGCCGGAACACCAAAATAGGCTGTCGCTTCCGGGCAGGGCAGGCGACCAGGGTTGGCGTCGGTGCTTGCCGCGTTGAGCGCCATCCAGCCGACGAGCGCCTGCTTGGCCTGCGCCAGCACCTGCGCGTTGTGCTCGCGATTCACGGCCACGAACTGGCTCGCGGCGTTGAGCCGGCTGGTCAGGACGTAGGCGAACGTCATGACGGCGACCGCCAGCAGGCCGAGGAGCGCCATGCCGCGTTGTTCGCGGCGGCTAGCGAGGCTGCGCGCCACGGCGCTCCACCTTGACTTCGCCGTTGCCGATGACGCCTTTCACGTCCCCCGTGCTGCGGTCCAGCGTCTCGCCCACGCGCATCTCGATGCGGCGCGCCTGCTCGCCGAAAGTCACCGTCACCTTGCCCGTATCCCTGCCGCGCTGCACCCGCAGGCCTTCCGGCTGCGCGCCGTCCTGCAGCGGCTCGCCGTCCACCCACATGGTGGACCGGCCGCTCGAACGCGCGACGAACCCGTCTACGCGTGTCGTCGGCGACTCCCGCGCCACCGCCGGCTTGTCGGGCAGGCGCGCAGCCCGGCGCGCGTCCAGCGCCGCGCGCTGCTCGGGCGTGAAGAAGAGGCGGCCTAGTTCCTGCGCGGCTGCGGGATTCGCGCCAAGGAGGGCGACTGTCAGCGCGAGCGTCGGGAGCGTCCTCATGCCTTGGCCGCCCGGTCGATGATGGTGATCAGGTCGATGTCGCAATCCGCACGCAGGCGCGGCACGAGGCCGGCGACGGCGGGCGATGGACCGGTGCGCGAGATCGAGCAGCGCCGCACCGCGTAGTAGGCGTTGCCGGTGTCGCGCAGGTCGGTGAGGAAATTGAACAGGTCACCCTCGTGCAGCGCCGCGACTTCCACTTTCATGGTGCTCGCGTAGAAGTCCACCGAAGCGCCCCTGGCGCCCACCGAGGAAAGCAGGCGCTTGCGTTCGACGCGATAGCGCAGGTCGGGCAGCTCGCGCTGCGCGCGGATGCGGCCCATCGCGTCGGCCCACTCCAGGCGCCGCTCCACGCCGAGGATGCCGAGCTCGCGCAGGCGCAGGTACACCTGCAGCTTCTCCTTGACTTCCCTTTCTTCCTCCGCGATGCGCGCCAGCCGCTCGCGCGCCTGCGTGCGCGCATCGCGCGCGGCAGCGAGCTCGCCGCGGGCGTCGCGCTGCTCCTGGCGTGCCCAGCCGATGCAGGCTGCGCCTGCCGCGAGCAGGATCAGGCACGCGAGCAGCGGCAGGGCGAGCTTCTTGAGTTCCGCGGCGGTGAAGTTCACGGCAGGTCCCGCGCGAGGACGATGGTGAAGCGTGGCGCTTCGCCGGTCTCCGAGGTGGTGCCGATATCACCCGACAGCGTGC
>DASTHP010000276.1:0-5571 GCA_035718125.1 Burkholderiales bacterium
GCGTCCAACTACTGCAATGGAGCGAGCATGATCCGAGCGGTGTACCCGGGAACGTTTGATCCGCTCACGCGCGGGCACGAGGACCTGGTGCGGCGCGCGGCGAAGCTGTACGACTCGGTGATCCTCGGCGTCGCCGACAGCCGGGCAAAGCGCACCTTCTTCACGCTGCACGAGCGCGTGGAAATGGCGCGCGAGGTGCTCGGCGAGTTGAGCAACGTGCAGGTGGCCGGCTTCAGCGGGCTGCTGATCGACTTCGTGCGCGAGCATGACGCGCGCGTGGTGCTGCGGGGACTGCGCGCGGTGTCGGATTTCGAGTACGAGTTCCAGCTTGCCGGCATGAACCGGAGTCTCTACCCGGATTTCGAGACCATGTTCCTCACGCCCTCGGAGCAGCACATGTTCATCTCGGCGACGCTGGTGCGCGAGATCGCGCTGCTCGGCGGCGACGTCGCCAAGTTCGTGCACCCGCTGGTGCGCGCGCGGCTGGCCGCAAAGGTGGCTTCGCTCGGCAAGGCCTAGCGCGGCGCCGGCAGCGCCTGGTACGGCATCGGCAGCGCTGTCCGCGCTTACCTGCGCTGGCAGCTCGGGCAGTAGTAGGTCGAGCGCTGGTCCTGCACCAGCCGCCGCACGCGCGCGCCGCAGGTGCGGCAGGGCTCGCCCTCGCGCTCGTAGACCCGGTAGCGTTGCTGGAAGCAGCCGTAGACGCCGTCGCTGCCGACGAAGTCGCGCAGCGACGAGCCGCCGGCGCGGATCGCTGCGTGCAGCGTGGCCTTGATGGCGCGCGCCAGGCGCGCGCATTGCGCGGCGCTCAGCTTGCGCGCCGGCACGCGCGGATCGATGCGCGCGCGGTACAGGCTTTCGCTGGCGTAGATGTTGCCGACGCCCACCAGCCGCCGGCTGTCCATGAGAAAAGGTTTGATCGACGTGCGGTGCGCGCGCGTGAGGGCGAACAGGCGCGCGCCGTCGAAGGCGCGCGACAGCGGCTCGATGCCGAGATGGCGCAGCAGCGGGTGCGTGGCGACGCCTGCCGCGGTCCACAGCACCGCGCCGAAGCGCCGCGGGTCGCGCAAGCGCAGCATGCGGTCGCCGAGCACCAGGTCGAAGTGATCGTGCTTTTCCGGGGCGGTGTCCGGCGGTAGCACGCGCAGGCTGCCGCTCATGCCCAGGTGCAGGATCAGGTGGCCGTCGCCGCAATCGAGCAGCAGGTACTTGGCGCGGCGCGCCACGCCGCGCACCGTGCGCCCCGGCAGGCGCCGCACCGCCGCGGGCACGCGCCAGCGCAGGCGCGGCTCGCGCACTGCGACGGCGGAAATCCTGCGGCCCGCGATCTGCGGCGCAATGCCGCGGCGCGTGACTTCGACTTCGGGCAGCTCGGGCACGGGAACGTTTGCTTGTGCGGGGCACCAAATATACCTACACTCGACCCGCCATGCCCGCCGGAATGCGCCTGATTTCCCTCCTGCTTGCCCTGTTTCTCGCTGCCGGCGCCGCGCTCGCGCAGCCGCGGCCCGCGGAGGACGAAGAAGAGGACGAGGAGTCAGCGCACGCTGCGCAGTCCGCGCCCGCGCCGAGCGCCAACCTGCCCGCGCAAGAGCTGACCGAGCCGGTCCTGTACGAGTTGCTGCTCGCGGAGATCGCCTTGAAGCGGGGCAGCGAGGGCCTGGCCGCGCAGATCTACGCGGAGCTCGCGCGCAAGACGAAGGATCCGCGCATCGCGCGCCGCGCGGTCGAAGCGGCCACGCTCGCGCGCACCCCGCAATTCGCGCTGGAATCGGCGCGCGCGTGGCACGAGTCCGACCCGCAGTCGCAGCAGGCGCTGCAGACGCTCGCCGGGCTGCTGGTCGCTGCGCGCAAGGTGGAGGAGGCCGAGCCGTACCTGGCGAAGCTGCTGCCCGTCGACGGCGCCGCCACGCCGGGCGGTTTCCTGCAGCTCGGGCGGCTGCTCGCCGGCAATCCCGACAAGGCCGCCAACTTGCGCGTGGTGCGCAATCTTGCCGCCCGGCATCCGAACCTGCCGCAGGCGCATGTCGCCATCGCCCAGGCGGCGCTTGCGGCGGACGACGAGAAGACGGCGCTCGCCGAGGCGCGGCGCGCCGCGCAATTGCAGCCGGGCTGGGAAGTGGCGGCGATCTTCGAGGCGCAGATCCTGCAGCGGCGCTCGCCGGCACAGGCGAGCGCCTCGCTCGCCGCGTTCCTCGCCAAGTACCCGGAGGCGCGCGAAGTGCGGCTGGTCTATGCGCGCGCGCTGGTCGGCGAGCGCAAGTTCGCCGAGGCGCGCGCCGAGTTCGAGACGCTACTCGCTGCGCATCCGGATAACGCCGACGTCATCTACACGGTGGCGCTGCTGGCGGCGCAGCTCAAGGACTACCCGACCGCCGAGAAGAACCTGCGGCGGCTGCTGGACATGGGATTTCGCGATCCCAACGGCGTGCGCTTCACGCTGGGCCAGATCGCCGAGGAACAGAAGCAGTGGCAACCCGCCATCGACTGGTACCAGACCATCCAGCGCGGCGACCAGTACCTCGCCTCGCGCATGCGCGTGGCCGGCGTCATGGCCAAGCAGGGCAAGCTCGCCGAGGCGCGGAGCTATTTGCAGGGCGTGAACGCCGGCGGCGAGCAGCGCGTGCAGCTGCTGATCGCCGAGGCGCAGCTGCTGCGCGAAGCCAACCAGCACCGCGAGGCCTTCGATCTGCTCGGCAAGGCGCTGGTGGCGCAGCCCGACCAGCCCGAGCTGCTCTACGACCACGCGCTCACCGCGGAGAAGCTCGAGCGCTTCGACGTGCTGGAAGGCAACCTGCGCAAGCTCATCCAGATCAAGCCGGACCACGCGCACGCGCACAACGCGCTGGGCTACTCGTTCGCCGACCGCAACCTGCGCCTGCCCGAGGCGAGGAAGCTCATCGAGCGCGCGCTCGAGCTCGCTCCGGAGGACGCCTTCATCATCGACAGCCTGGGCTGGGTGCTCTACCGGCAGGGCGACCTGAAGGGCGCGGCGGCGCAGCTGCGCCGCGCCTACGTCGGCCGCCCCGATGGCGAGATCGGCGCGCATCTGGGCGAGGTGCTGTGGATGATGGGCGAGCGCGCGGAGGCCGAGCGCATCTGGGACGAGTCGCTCAAGAACCACCCCGACAACGAAACGCTGCAAAAAACCGTCAAGCGCCTGCGGCGCTGATGAACCGCCTCACGCCCGTCGCCGCCCTTGCGGCCAAAGCCGCGCTCGCCGTGGCGCTCCTCGCCCTCGCCGCCTGCGCCGAGCTGCCGCGCGCCCCTGGCGAGAGCTACGAGTTCGAGCTGACTGCGCGATTTGCCGCCAGCTACCGCAACGAGGCCGCCTCGGGCAACCTGCAGTGGCGCCATCGCACGGCGCGCGACGAGGTCATGCTCAGTTCGCCCTTCGGCCAGGGACTGGCGCGCATTTCGCGCGACGGCGAGTCGGTGACGCTGGTGGCCGGCGACGACAAGCGCTACAGCGCGGCCGACGCCGAGACCCTCACCGAGCAGGTGCTCGGCTTCCGGCTGCCTTTGCGTGGCCTCACCGACTGGGTGCGCGCGCGTCCGGCGACGGACGCGCCGGCGCAGGCCGTGTACGCCGCGGACGGTCGCCTGCTGTCGCTGGAGCAGCACGGCTGGCGCATCGAGTACATGGCCTACGAGGGCGTCCAGCCCAAGCGGCTCAAGCTCCTCTACCCCGGCCTGGAGCTGCGGCTTGCGATCACCGAGTGGAAATGAACTGGTTTGCGGCGCCGGGTAAACTCAATCTGTTCCTGCACGTCCTCGGCCGCCGCGCCGACGGCTATCACCTGCTGCAGACCCTATTCCGCCTCATCGATCGCTGCGACCGCGTGGGCATCGACGTGCGCGCCGACGGCGAGATCCGGCGCCAGGCGCCGCTCGCCGGCGTGCCGCCGGAGGAGGACCTGTGCGTGCGCGCCGCGCGGCTCCTGCAGCAGCACTGCGGCACGCGGCTCGGCGCCGACCTCGCGCTGGAGAAGAACCTGCCGATGGGCGGCGGCCTGGGAGGCGGATCCTCGGATGCGGCCACCACGCTCATCGTGCTCAATCGCCTGTGGAAGGCGGGACTCGCGCGCACGGACCTGCAGGCGCTCGCGGCGCGGCTTGGCGCCGACGTGCCGTTCTTCGTGTTCGGCGAGAACGCGCTGGGCGAAGGCATCGGCGAGCAATTGACGGCGCTCGCGCTGCCGCCCGCCTGGTACCTGGTGCTGGTGCCGCCGGTCGCGCTGTCGACGCGCGACGTGTTCAGCGATAACGCATTGACACGTAATACGAAACCGCTCAAAATACCGCCCTTTTTCTCCGGCCTTGGCGCCAACGATCTCGAGGCCGTCGCGGTGAGGCGCAGCCCGGAGGTCGCAGCGCACCTGGCATGGCTGCGGGCGCGCTCGCCGCGGGCGCGCATGACAGGCTCGGGGGCTTGCGTGTTCGCGGAATTCGAAACGGAAAGCGCAGCGCGCGCGGTGCTGGGAGAGCTGCCCGGCGCGATGCGCGGATTTGTCGCGCGGGGGCTCGAACGGCACCCGCTGTACGAAACTTGATCCAATTGGGGAGTCGCCAAGTTGGTTAAGGCAGCGGATTTTGATTCCGCCATTCGAGGGTTCGAATCCTTCCTCCCCAGCCATTTCGCGCGCGGGAGGGCGGGACGGTGAACAGGCTCGCCAACTCGCCGTCGACGGCGCTCGAGCGCCTGATGATCTTCGCCGGCAACGGCACGCCGCGCCTCGCGCAGGACGTCGCTAAGCACCTGAACCTCTCGCTCGGCCGCGCCATCGTCGGCAAGTTCTCCGACGGCGAGGTGATGATCGAGATCATGGAGAACGTGCGCGGCAAGGACGTGTTCGTGCTGCAGTCGACCTGCGCGCCGACCAACGACAACCTGATGGAGCTGCTGGTGATGGTGGACGCGCTCAAGCGCTCCTCGGCCGCCCGCGTCACCGCCGCGATCCCGTATTTCGGCTATGCGCGCCAGGACCGGCGCCCGCGCTCGGCGCGCGTGGCGATCAGCGCCAAGGTGGTGGCCAACATGCTCACCTCCGTGGGCGTGGCGCGCGTGCTGACGATGGACCTGCACGCCGACCAGATCCAGGGCTTCTTCGACATGCCGGTGGACAACGTGTACGCGGCGCCGGTGCTGCTGGGCGACGTGTGGAAGCAGCGCTACGAGAACCTGATCGTCGTGTCGCCGGACGTGGGCGGCGTGGTGCGCGCGCGCGCGCTCGCCAAGCGCCTGGAGTCGGACCTGGCGATCATCGACAAGCGCCGGCCGCGCGCCAACGTCTCGGAAGTGATGAACGTCATCGGCGAGGTGAAGGGCCGCACCTGCGTGATCATGGACGACATGGTGGACACCGCCGGCACGCTGGTGAAGGCGGCGCAGGTGCTCAAGGAAGAGGGCGCCACCAAGGTCGTGGCCTACTGCACGCACCCGGTGCTCTCGGGCGCGGCGGTCGAGCGCATCAACAATTCGGACCTCGACGAGCTGGTGGTGACCGACACCATCCCGCTGCGCGAGGACGCGAAGAACTGCAGGAAGATACGGCAGCTGTCGGTGGCGGG